>JAUVIY010000397.1 GCA_030592625.1 Spirochaeta sp.
CTCTCTGAATATATCGAGAGAATGGTAAATATCCTGGAGGACTCAGGTGATGAATATCTGGCGGAACGTTCGCTGGATATCATGGACGTTTCAAGGCGAATTACGAATCAGCTGCTTTACCGGGAGCGGCTTTCCCTGGCAAGGATCGATAAGGAAGTTATTCTCGTTTCCCCGAATCTCATGCCTTCTGAGACCATAATGCTGGATCCTGAGAAGGTAAGAGGTATTGCTCTTGATGCCGGTGGCCGAACGTCGCATACGGCAATTCTGGCCCGGTCATTCGGCATTCCCGCAGTTCTGGGACTGAGGAATATCTGCCGCAGTATCAAACCTGACGATCTGATTATTATCGACGGCGATCAGGGAGTCGTTATTATCGATCCCGATGAAGAAACCCTCTTCATATATCGGAGAAAACTCAGGGAACTGGAGAAACGGGAGGCAAAACTCATCGGGCTGAGAGATTTGCCGTCGGAGACTACCGACTGCAGGCGCATAACCCTTATGGCCAACATCGAAGTCCCCGAAGAGGTTGAGTCGGTCATCACATCCAACGCTCAGGGTGTCGGGCTGTTCCGCAGTGAATTTCTATTTATGAATCCTCGGGAACAGCCCGACGAAGACTGTCAGTACCGGGCTTATGTTACAGTTCTGGAGGCCATGGGCGACAAGCCGGTGACGATCAGAACCCTGGATGTCGGCGGTGATAAACTCCTACCGACTATGGATTGGTCTGAGGAGAATAATCCGCTCCTGGGCTGGCGGGCTATCCGGTTCTGTCTGGAAGAAGAGGAAATATTCCGTACGCAGCTCAGGGCACTGCTCCGGGCATCCGCACACGGGAACCTGCGTATCATGTTTCCGTTGATATCAAATGCAGGGGAACTGGATGCCGCACTGGTCATACTTGAGGAAGAACGCCGGGATCTGGCGGCCTGCGGGACTCCGATGGCGGAGAATATCCCGGTTGGTATCATGATTGAGGTGCCATCGGCTGCTTTGATTTCCGATATTCTGGCCTTGAAAGCGGATTTTTTTTCAATAGGAACCAACGATCTCATTCAGTACACCATGGCGGTGGATCGGGGAAATGAAAAAATCGCCCCGCTTTATCAGCCGTATCATCCTGCCTTATGGCGTCTGATAAAGATGACCGTTGACAACGGTAAAGCCGCCGGAATTTCCGTGGGACTCTGTGGTGAGGTGGCAAGCGATCCGGCGTCCGCTGTACTGCTTCTGGCCCTGGGGCTGGATGAATTGTCCATGGGTGCTTTCAGTATCCCCTCCGTCAAGCGTATAATCCGATCGGTCAGTGCGGGTGAGGCTTCCACCGTTCTGGATAAGGTAATGAACATGGCCACCAGCGAAGAGGTAGAGTCTTATCTGCATGGATGGTTGGGGGAAAAGTTTGACGAGCGAGAATAAACGGCGTCCCAGGGTTGTGATAGCCGGGCGCCCAAATGTGGGAAAATCCACTCTGTTCAACCGGCTTTACGGTCGGCGGAGGGCGATTACCGACCCCACTCCGGGTGTTACCCGGGATGCTATAGAAGAACAATGCTCTCTGGCCGGGATTCCTATCATTCTGGTTGATACCGGCGGAGTCAAGGTGGAGTACGACGCTGTATTCGACGACATCATCGCCGACCGCTCACTCTCTGCACTGGAGGGAGCGGATCTGATCCTCTTCCTGGTGGAAATCGGGGAAATGACTGCTGAGGATCATCTGCTGGTTGATGAACTCCGTAACAAGTCGGAACGGGTCATACTGGTTGTCAATAAGGCAGATATCCCCGAAAAGGATTATCAGGCTTCCGAATTTTACTCGATGGGCATGGGAGAACCCATACCCGTTTCTGCCGCTCATGGTCGGAATATGGACCGGCTGGCTGAAATCGTCAGAGAAAAGTTGGAAGCGGTGATTGAAAGATTTTCCGATGAAGAAGATGAATCCGGTCTGCAAGAGGAGGGAGACTCAGAATTGGTCCTGGCTCTGGTAGGCAAACCGAATGTCGGAAAATCAACCCTGGCCAACAGGTTATCGGGAGAGGAGTATTCCCTGGTTTCCGATATTGCCGGTACAACACGGGATACTGTTGCTGCCAGTGCTGAACACAAGGGGCGCCGCCTGAGGATTGTCGATACTGCGGGGATGCGACGCAAGGCCCGGGTAGCGGAGAATATCGAATATTATTCGGTGAACCGTGCCATCAAGGCCATGTTCGAAGCAGATGTCACCGTTCTTCTTATTGATGCGGACGAAGGTTTGTCAGATCAGGATAAGAAGATTACCGCACAGGCGGTGAAAAAAGGCAGAACTGTCGTGATGGCCCTTAACAAGTGGGATGAAAAAGTTCCGGACCGGGCGAAGCTGAAGAAGGCAACCGATCGGATCCGCTTTCAATTTCCCGTGCTGGACTGGGCGCCACTCACTCCTGTATCCGCACTGAAAGGTTACGGTGTCCCCGAAC
>JAUVIY010000048.1 GCA_030592625.1 Spirochaeta sp.
GCTTATGACGGCGATGGTATCACGAATCGTATACTCTCCCTTTTCAGCAACGAACTCCAGCTACCACTCACCATTGAGAGTGAACGGGGCCATGATTTTATGATTCACCCAGTTCTCTTTCACTTCGCCGATCCAGTGTCCGGGTTTGATGGAATCACCGGGGGACGCCAGGGCAGTGAACTCGTAACGTTTCTCCTCATCCAAAGGAGAGGTGTACTCACCGCGCTTGAGGAAGAGCCCCTCTTTCTTGTCCAGATCGTTCTGCAGCCCGTCATAATTCTTTGAAAGGAGCCCGGGGCCGAGTTCCACTTCAAGCATTCCACCGGTAAACTCAACCGGCAGACCGCTTCGGATCCCCCTGGTACTCTCAAAACATTGTATGTAAGCCGTTTTCCCGGTAATCCGGATAACTTCGGACATCAGACGCTCTTCGCCCATCTTTACATAGGCAATTTCATTCTGGCTGACTGGTCCGTCAACCTCCACTGTTATTAGGTTGGCCGTCACACCTGTGACTTTACCTGTGGTCATTCGGAGTTCTCCTCACGGGTTATTTTTTTGATGTCTTGATGGAGTTGATTCAACAATTCATCGAGTTTTCTCCTGCCCTCTTCCGGGGTTATCGTGAGCCATCTCTCCACGTCTGCGATTTTAACCGCATAAGCAAAAACGGCCTCCCTGGAAAAGAAAAGATAATCCACCGTTTCATCCAGCCACGCCCAACGTACGACCGTGACGGCTTTTTCGACAGCCAGGGGGGAAGTGCTCCCGTAGATGTCGATAAGATCGGACATGACGCCCAGATCCCCGCCCAGGCCGAAGTCGGCGGCCTGGCTGACGGTAATATTGCCGGAGAAATGATCGAAAGGGATTATATCTTCGGTAAAGGGCCGCCCTTCACTTCGGCAGGAAAGGGCCGTTGTCAGATTTCTAAGCCGCATTTCGAATTCCAGGTAGTCACGGGGGAATCCGGAAATCAATGGTTCCTCTCCGGCGGAGACAGCAGCCATCATTCTGCGAAGCAGCTCGTTTTCCTCTGAGATACCGGGGAACATCCGCCGCTCAGACTTGATATCCCAAATGAAATCAGCCAGGAAGGGAAAGAGGGTATCCGGATCTATCAGTCCCTCCTCAAGTTCTTCCTGACTATAGCATGAGGGTTTTCGGAACGCTGTCTCCATATCGGATGAAGTTGATTTCAGAGCTGCAGTAAAATTTGAAACATCATTCAGCAGAAAGCATTTCCGCAAATCCGCATAATCAAGCGTATTGAGTTCTTCGCGCACGAATCCCTCAAAAACGGGATAAGGATGTTTCTGAAATCCCTCATCCAGGGCGAGTTCCGTCAGGCTGGAAACCAGATAATAGTATTGAGCCAAGAATCAATTATCTCCAAACAGTGCGGCCCGGGTTTTCTCCTTGATGAAGGAACGGAAGAACTCTTCGAAATCCTTTTCGGTGAATGACATGGCATATGAGCCGTCTTTCGACTCAATGCGGAACCCGCTTTTCATCCGGTCGGAGAATTCAATACTGAGACCATCGTCAATTTGCTTTTTCAGGGACGATTTCAGCCCTTTGATTAACAGATCCTTTTTACTATCGCTCAAAACCAGCGATATTTCGGGAATCTTACCGTCATCAGCCCAGGCGCCCATTGTTGAGACGATGAGATCGTTCAGTAATGCTTCGTCGTTCAGGGCGTTCTGAACGCCTTCAGTCAGTACCGTGTCTGAGAGGATATTGATGATGCGCTGTTTCAGGGCGCCCTCTGCCTGACGGGCCGCCATAGCCAGCTCACTTTCCATCCTTGATCGTAAAGCGTCGGCGTCTTTGCGCCCCTTCTCCAGGATTGCGGCGGCATCCATTTCCGCCTTCCGGATTATTTCATCTTTATTAATCCCGGCATCGGCCAGAATTGTCTCAGCTTCATTCCGGGCTTTCTCAACACCGTCTCTATAGAGACGATCGGTCAGTTCTTTCAACTTGTCGCTCATGCTGCTCCCGTTCCAATTCGACAATGACTCAATTTCGGCAACTATACCATGCACCTCCAACCAGTTAACAGATTAAACGGGACAATGTTTTCAGCTATCATTTTATTGCTCGAGGTTCTTTCAAAAATGCTCGATTTTTCAAATTACCTCGCTCTATTGCCATATTATTTGGAGGGGTCCTTACGCCGCTCGATAGCCATAAACTTGCCATAACGCATTTCCATCCGTAGATTGAAACCATGGTATTTACAACCGACTGGCACGTGACAACTGATGGTTCCGATTCAAACGGAAGTATTACCATTCCATACCTCAGCGGTCTGCTTCAGGAAACCGCCACAATGCATGCGAACATACTCGGCCTTGGATTCGAAAATCTGCAACTGGAAGGATTGCAATGGGTTCTTTCCCGGCAATGGCTGAAGATGACCCGTTATCCGCACCGGCAGGGAAAAATCAGCATTACCACCTGGCCTTCGGGTAAGGGAGGTATCACCTGACTCCGTGATTACCGGATCAGCGATGCAGACGGTGATGAACTTGGAATCGCCACCAGCCTGTGGTTCGTCATGGATCGGGAAACCCGGCGCCCGAGACCATCACGAATTGGCAAACATCTTGATACTGAAAAAACCGAACGCGTCCGGAATGCTGACCTGAAACCGCTGCCTGTACTGGAAAATGCACGACCGGCCGGAAGCGTAAAGGCCGGATATTTCGACATCGATGTTCATCATCATGTAAACAACGTCCGTTATCTTACATGGATGCTGGGTGGTATCGATCCGGAATTCATGAGCAGTCACATGGCCCGGGAGCTGGAAATCAACTTTCTGGCCGAAGGTTTCATTGGCGATGAACTTGACATATCCATCTCCGGGACCGGGACCAATCTCAGCCACGGTCTCATACGCCATGAAGACGGTATCGAGCTCAGCCGGATGCGGACTGAGTGGATACCACTGACATAGGTAATTTCCATCACATTGACCTTCACATTGACCTTTGACGCTCTGATGATTAATATACTATCTATTTAGTAATATATAAGCACAGCTGTATGGAGAAAAATATATGAAATTGGCTGTATTCAGCACAAAAAAGTGGGTCAGTAACTCATTCTCTCAAAAAATCCCGGAATTTATCGATATCACGTTCTTCGAAACCGGGCTGAATGAAGAAACCGCCGTCCTGGCTCATGGATTCGAAGCTGTTTGTGTCTTTGTCAACGATGTTCTCAATTCCGGTGTAATCAATATTCTGGCCGACCACGGTGTCGGAATCATTGCCCTGCGCTGCGCAGGTTTCAACAATGTCGACCTTATTACAGCTGCTGAAAAGAATATCACTATTTGTCGTGTTCCCGCTTATTCACCATATGCAGTGGCGGAACATACTCTTGGTCTGATACTCAGTCTGAATCGTAAATTTCACAGAGCTCATGCCAGGGTACGTGAGGGAAATTTTTCACTGGTTGGTTTGATGGGATTTGATCTCCACGGGAAAACCGTCGGGGTTATTGGAACAGGTAAAATCGGACAGGTATTCATGGAAATTCTTTCCGGACTTGGGGTCAACATTCTGGCTGTGGACAAGTATCCGTCTGACAAAGTGAAATCCCGAGGTATTGAATACGTTGAGCTTGATAAGCTGTACAAAGATAGCGATATCATTTCTCTTCACTGTCCCCTTAACCATGAGACATATCATCTTATCAATGACTATGCCATACGCAGCATGAAGAGAGGAGTGATGCTCATCAATACCAGCCGTGGCCCTCTCATTGATACCAATGCTGTTATCAACGGATTGAAATCGGGTGTTATCGGCTACGTCGGACTGGACGTTTATGAGGAAGAGGGAGATCTGTTTTTTGAAGACCTCTCTGACGAGGTGATACAAGATGACACCTTCGTTCGCCTGCAGACATTTCCCAACGTCCTCATTACAAGCCACCAGGCCTTCTTCACCGCGGAGGCCGTGGATAATATCAGAGACACTACTTTCGAGAATCTAAAAGAAATCAATGAGACTGGAACCTGCGGCAATATCGTCAGTACTGAGATACACCGCTCAACTTGAATCATAATCCTTCAAACTGTAATATAAACACTCAAGGAGCCTGAAACATGCACAGAAAATCCGTTCTTACTTATGGAGTACTCATCATATTAATCGTATTATTGGCTCTCAGCTCATGCCAGTCCAAGCCAAGCGCCGGTCAGCTGATGATGGATGTTACCGGAGAATATTTCCCGATCGAAAAAACCGGTATGTTCACCAAGAATCACAACTTCTGGGTTTACGAAATCAGACATGTTGCAAGAACCGGTAAAAACATCAATAGAATCAACCTGAACGGCAGGGAGCATGAAACCTCTTCCCGGGCCTTCGGCTTCACCATGTTCGATCCTGCAGGATATGATTGGGACATCATCGCCCTGGCGGAAATGGAACGAACACGCCGTCCCGATCAAGGCCGACGTGAAATGTCCGTCTATTCTTATAAATTCGCAGCCCGCATGGAAGAAACCAACACTATGGCAAACCGCTTTATCCAGGCCGAATACAAACCGGGAGAACCCGGTTTCGACGGAACCCTCAGAGGCACGGTGACAAAAGAGAACAACGAAGTCCTCTACACCTTTGAAAGCAACGCCAGGCTGGATTCCTATCCCAAGCCGGATGACGGGCTGCAGGTGATTTCCCTCTATATCGATGGTACGGCAGTTGCCGTTGTCGACAGTCGAAACGGATATGAGGTGACATTCTTTGAAGGACTTCAACCCACCCAGAGGACCCAGATGGCAACGACGATTTCCACCCTGTTCATCCTGATGAAATACGGGATTCTCTAGATAATCAGTGTGTTCGCAATCAGGATGGCCAGTGACAGGGAGACTACAAGAAATTTCATCAGCTTCATGAATTCCATTTTCGTCCAATTTACCTATTCGCCAACCGTTTTTGCACAGTTGCCACATTATCGCCGACATTTGAACACGCTTCCGTCGTTTTCACCCCCTGATACTGTATGATATCAGGTGAGGTTAGTCACATGGCCAGGAAGAAAACGACCAGAAAAACGGTTACTGTAAAAAAAGCCGCCGGGAAATCCCCCGACGGGAAGCCAATACAAAAAAAAGCCGCTCCCATCAAAAGCTCCAGAAATGAGCTCATCACATTACTGGATCAGCTGAACGGGGAAGAAATCAACTGGCTCATCACCCAGGCTAAAACCATGGTGTATAACCAGAAAGTCGACGAAGTGAACAAAGCCGCTCAGAATCTGGTGGACTCAAAAAAACGTTCAGGGCCAATAAAAAGCAAGCCGAAACCGTCTCCTGCACCTGAAAAAGTGGATATCGTCCAGGCCGGCGGACCTAAGAACTTCAACATCCTTCTTGGAAATGCCCGACTGTTTCTCAATCTCAACGAACTGAAATCCATGGTGAAAATCGCCGAAGCCGCAGATAATCCGGGAGATGCTGCCGGCAGACTGTTCCGCTGGTGTCGCAAGGAGCGGAACGACATCCTGATCGACGGCGGAATCGCCGGCCCTTCGGATTCGAGACTGCGCTTGATTTTTAAAATTCTCAAGGACCGATACACCGTCGGATGAGACATTCCCGGATGCATTGCCTTCCCCAGCCTCCACGGATATCCTGAGTCGGTGCGAAAGAACCGATTACCGCCCGACTTCATCGATATCGCATTCATAATACTGGTACTCACTCTTATTGCCGCCGGCCAGGCCATGGCCAAAATCGGAGTGGGGAAACCCGGCCGTTTCATTCTCGGATTGAACGGATACCTTATCATCTCATATACGGTTTTTCTGGCACGAGGCATTATCTGGTCCCTGGTTCTCCGTCGGCATCCGGTAAGCCGTATCTATCCTTTTCTCGCCCTTTCATACCCCCTCATACTGATTATCAGCCTGGTGTTCTTCGATGAAGCCTTGAGTGCCGGAAAAATCATGGGTTCACTTCTCATTCTCACCGGTGCGGCCCTGATGGTTCCCGGAGAAAAGGCATGAACATCCGGGAATTCCTCATGCTCATGGGCGTCGTTACAGCCAGTGCCTCGGGACAGCTTCTGCTCCGATGTGGAGCGGCATCCTGGATAACCCAACGGGGAATAAGCAGATTCATATTCAGCGTTCTGAAAGGACCCTCTCCTCCGGCACTGTTGCTGGTCCTTGGCGCTCCCCTGCTTTACTGGAAAGTACTGGAAACCGTACCCCTTTCACAGGCATTTGCCGTTACGGCGCTTACCGGAATATTGATACAAATCGGCGGCCGCTTTCTGCTCAAGGAGAAACCGTCCCGCCGAATCATCATCGGAGCTCTGCTATGCTGCGCCGGGATTGCCATATGGGGATTGTAATTCCCCGTTTTTCAATTGTTATCCCGGTCCGTAACGGCGTTTCAAGGCTTTCTGAGCTGATTGGAGTCCTGGATGACCTCTCGGCGCCTTCAGGTGATCTTGTTCTTGTTGACGACGGCAGCGTGGACGGGAGCTGGAATGTCATTCGCCGATATTCCAACCGACAGTCCCGAAATCTGATTCCGATTCGCGGCATCAGACTGAACAAAGGGAGGGGTCAACAGTCCGCCCTCCTGGCCGCTCTCACCATCTGCAGGAACCGTCCCGTCATCACCATGGATGACGATCTGGCCCATCCGGCTGAAACCATACCCCGATTACTTGAGGCCCTGGAAAACGGTGCCGATCTGGCCTATGCCGATCCACCCCGGCGTCCGGGCTCACCTCTTCGCAGTCTGGTTTCCCGCTTACATCAGATCCACATGTCCCTGATCACCGGATCATCGATTGCCGTCCGGGTGGGAAGCTACCGGTCCATGTCTTCCGGGCTGATAGACCGCATACTCTCGGAGCCGGTGACTTTTCCATATATATCCGCCCAGGCACTCACTCTCCGTCCCGCACCCCGGGTCGTCATGGTTGTTAGCGCCGAGTGGAAAGCAGGGGCTCAAGGACATTTCACGATAGCTCAACTGCTGAGGCTGGAATACAGGCTGGCCGCCGCCTACGGACTTCCAGGCAGATCGAAACTCCACCGTAAACGGTCTACAGTCAGCGCCGCACAGAAGGCAGCCGGATGGATCGCCGAGGTGACTTCTCGATGAAGAATGAAAGTTGTCTCGTCCTCGGCGGCGGTTCCGGTCAGCTGTCCCTCATCCGGCGTCTCAAGGAGAAAGGAATACACGTTGTACTGCAGGACCGTAATGCCAAATGCCCCGCCCGATTCATGGCTGATGAGTTCGTAACGGCCGACACCTGCAATTCCGAAGCAGCCGTTGAATCCGCCAGACGATTCAAGGTGGATTCCGTACTCACCTCAGGCACCGATCAACCGGTACTGGCGGCAGCCCGGGCCGCCGGGGAGCGGGGATGTCCGACTCTTATATCCTCGGAAACGGCTCTGGCGGTAACCGACAAAGAAATAATGAAATCAGCACTCGTCAGAGCCGGTTTGAATACTCCGAAATACTGTTTTGCCGGGCCTGGAGACGGTGCGGAAGTTCTGAAGGGACTTAAATCTCCCATTGTCGTCAAACCCGTGGACAGTCAGGGACAGAGGGGTGTGGTGAGGCTGGAATCCTCCCGGGATTTCCTGAGATACAGGGACGCTTCCCTGAAATGGTCCAGGAGAGGACGATTGATTATCGAAGAATACCACCCGAACCGGGAAATAACCGTTTCAGGCTGGGTATACAGAGGTGAGACGAGTATCTGGGCCGTCACCGATCGGGTAACACGGGATTTTCCCCCTCATATCGGGCTCTGCCTGGCCCATCGCTACCCATCTGCCTATGCGGCGTCCCATCGCAGTGAAATCCGGAATCTGACCCGGAAATGCGTGAGAGCTCTTGGAATTGAAAACGGCCCGCTCTATTTCCAGTTTCTCATCACCGACTCGGGAATCCTCATCAACGAGACCGCTGCAAGGTTGGGCGGGGCCTATGAGGATATATCCCTGCCGCCGGTCTGCGGGACCGATCTGAATGAGATACTCATCGGCGGTGCTATGAAAGGGTATGCCGATCCTGAGAAAACGGAATACGGATTCCCCGTTGATGCCGCATCTTTCGCAGTCCCGCTGATGTTCTGCCGGCAGGGAAGAATCGCATTCACTGCTGAAGAGAAACCGGTCCTGAGCTTTCCCGGAGTGACGTCCTTCCGTTATCTGCTTGCCAAAGGAACCGTCATCGGCCCTCCGACGAATTCGGTTCAGCGTGCAGCGTACATGGTGGTTCATGGGGATACACCAGCGGAGGTCAACAGAATACTGCGCCGGACCTGGCCCCGTATCCGTCTGAAGAACCGGGAGGGTCGTCAATTAATCCGTAAAACGTTAGGCTATGCCCTGATTCCCAATTGTGAGCAGTCTGATGAAATTCGTTGAAAATGATAATCGATTCCCACTTCAAAATATCATGGTAATACTCGCTGTATTGCTGGTATCGAGCCTGGTTATATCTTGCACTCCAAAAGCCAGAGGTATATCCCTCACCGAACAGTACGGTCTGGCCTATGCTCCGATAACGGCTGCCCGCCTTAAAGGCTGGTTCGAGGAAGAAGTGCCCGATGTTGAATTCAAATGGCAGACTGCAGGTAATGCCGCTGCTGTCCGGGAAGCTATCCTGGCCGGCCACCTCGACGGCGGATTCATGGGTATTCCACCTTATCTCATCGGCCGGGACCGGGGAATGAAATGGACGGCTGTTGCCGCCGTCGCCGAAGCCGAACTGGGACTCGTAACGATACGTCCCGGTATCGACTCCGTCGGAAATATTCCGGAAGATTTGCGCATCGCCCTGCCGCAACCGGGAAGCATTCAGCACATACTCCTCGCCATGGCGGCGGAAAAGGAAATCGGTGATGCGGCGGCTTTCGACAACCGGCTTGTCACACTCAGCCATCCTGATGGACTGAGTGCCATGATATCGGGAACCGAGGTAGAAGCTCACTTCACCTCCCCCCCCTATCTTCAGAAAGAACTGGAATCGACTGACGCCAGGCTCATCCTTGACGGAGAAACGGCTTTCGGCGGTGAGTTCACTTTCATCATCGCAGTTCTCTCTGATTCATTCATCGAATCTCATCCCGAAGCCGTTGAGGGTATCCGTCGGGCTATCCGACGCGGTGCCGAATGGCTGAATAAATATCCTGAGGAGGCTGCAGAATTTCTGGCCCCTCATTACCGTATGGAAGAAACGGAACTGAAAAAAATTCTGCTCTCTGATGCTCTTTCTTACGGTGGTGATATCCGGGGCATGTATGCCTTCCGGGACTTCATGAAAGAACGGAAATATTTAAACAGCACTCTGCAGGACCATGAACTTATCCTCCCATGATAGTCGGCGGTATATCCGGCTGCGCTGGCTCTGGCTAATTGCACTGTTTCCTTTGTGGGAATTGATCCGCCGGTCATTCGGAGTCAATCCGCTGCTGATGCCGCCCCTGGCCGAAATCTTCAGGGAATTCGTACATGGCATCACAGGAGGCAAGCTCGCGGCAAGATGGCTCCTGTCTATGGCACTGGTTTCCGGAGGGCTTGCTGCAGGAACAGTATTGGCCATGATTCTGGTACTGATATCCGGAACCGGACGAGCCGCTTCGTCATGCCTCTCATTGATATCGTCTCTTATGCATCCCCTGCCGGGTCTGGCCATTCTGCCACTGGTTATCCTCTGGTTCGGTACCGGCACTGACGCCGTTATGTTCATCATTATTCATGCGGTACTCTGGCCCATCTTCGTTAATCTGGAATCAGGCGTCCGTTCTCTGGCACCGGCCTGGGAAATCTATGCGAGGATTCTCAATCTCGGCCCCTGGAAGGCATTCATTCACATCTCGTTGCCCGGGTCATTTCCCCATCTCATATCAGGATTACGTACAGGATGGGCCCGTTCATGGAGAGCTTTTATTGCCGCTGAAATGGTATTCGGGGCTGTAGGTGCCCTCGGAGGCCTGGGCTGGCAGATCTTCGAAAGTCGGGTGATGATGGACACTGCCGCCCTGTATTCCGCCCTTCTTGTCGTGATGCTGACAGGTATGGCGATGGAGGAACTTATCCTGGCTCGATGGGAGAATAAGGTGAGGCGAAAATGGGGAGAACTTCAAACATGATGCCGGTAAAGCCGGCTCTGGAACTGAGAAAACTGACCCGTCGATGGCCCGGAAGAGAATCGGTTTTCTCAGGACTCTCACTCTCCGTATCCCGGGGAAAAATTACTTGTCTTCTGGGGCCTTCCGGCTGCGGGAAGTCGACCCTGCTCCGCTGTGCCGCGTCCCTGGATACTGTGGAATCCGGGCAGATATTTATCGACGGCGAGCCGGTTACCGAACCATCACCAGGCAGACAGCTGATTCTGCAGGATGACAGGCAGCTCTTACCCTGGCTGAGTGTAAAGGACAATGTTTCCTTTCCGGTGAGGATGGGGAGCGCCTGTGGTACGGGAATCGCCGATTCGGAAGAATTGCTCAGTCTGGTGGGTCTGGCAGACGCCGGGTCCCTTTTTCCTGCTCAGCTGTCGGGCGGCATGAAGCAGCGGGCGGTACTTGCCCGGGCCCTGGCCGCTGAACCGGGGATACTGCTCCTTGATGAACCCTTCGCGGCACTGGACAGTGAAATCCGTAAACGCCTTCACGTGGTGCTTAAAGATATTCACCGTGAAAAAAACCTGACGATACTCCTGGTGACACATGATGTCGCCGAGGCTTTGATATTGGCCGATACCATCATTTACATGGATTCTCAAGGTTTATTAAGTCCTCCGGAGGAGAATCCTCTGAGAAATAAACGGGATGCTGAAAGCAATGATTTCTTCAGAGAGACGGTTCGTATGCGCCGTCGTTACGAATCATTGGTCGATGCGGTAAATGTCTAATCCCCAATCGGATCTGTTCATGAAAGGAACAATCCTCATCGCATAATTCGGGAAAGGCTCACTGGCTACGGGAACTCCCCTGTTTACTATGATTTCCAGCAATGCCGGATACCACCGGGGATTACCATAAATACCATTCCAGACCGGACGAGTGTTATAAATGAGTTCCAGTTCTTCAGGCAGAACGATCCATCGGACATCATATTCATCAATCAGGGATTCGAGGCTGCCGGCTTGGTTATTGAGATTTTCGAGGTCTCTCCAGATAACAAGTCTGTCGTACTCAAATGCAAATGCGGTATTCAGATTCGCCAGCACCCTCCCCTCTCCATTGATGTTTCCTTTCAGAAACTGAATATAGGATCGGTAGGACTGTGTTTTAATCGATTCAGAAAGCGTCTTTACAGTGGAGAAACACAAGAACAGCACTGCGAGAAGTAAGACCGTCGGTATCAAAACCTTTCGACATATGAATCTCAGGACCACAGGCCTCCAGTTTACAGTTCGTCTGAAAATCGTTGTTCTCAAATCTGAACTGAATAGGGCAAATCCAAAAAGAAGATACGCCGCAGGCATCAGAAAAGTGATTGTCGGCGGACCATATTTCCCAACCATCACCATAGCTGCCGTCAGGGCGATAGGAACCGAGAGGAGGTGAATAGTTGTTTCCCGGTGGTTCCGGGAGAACGGTAACAGCAGGTGCAATGTTGTCATCAGAAACCCCAGAGACCCAAGGACAAACTGAGACCTGACATCTGCCAGATAATAAGTTCCGGCTCTGCCGCCCCACATTTTTCCCAGAAATCGCGGTAAGCCGATGAGCTTCGTGAGAAACGAATCTCCGGTACCGACAGTATCTCCGAAGCTTATGTAATGCAATAGGAATTCGGCATCCATCAGAAAACTGAATCCTATGGCAGCTGCAGCGGATCCTCCCAGTATTGCAGCAAAGATGAACCCATCTCTGATTTTGCATTTTGTTTCCCTATAGGAGGTGGAGGAGAAGAAGTTGTCCAACAGATACATCATTCCGACTGGAATGGCGACAATGAAGGCATTGGGATGAATGAAAACCGCAGAGGCCAGCGGCAGTGCCACAATCCACGGCCTGCGGCCTCGGCTTTTCAA
>JAUVIY010000064.1 GCA_030592625.1 Spirochaeta sp.
AGAAGCCGACAAATATGCCGGGGAGCGGATCCAATTCAAAAAGCCGGTAAGGGAATTTCCCCCGGTGTATGAAATGCTGACCGAAATGAAAGTTGCCATAGAAGCGGGTAGAACACTTCTTTATGAAACAGCAAAATTTGTTGATCTCAAAGAGGGTCTGGAAGAGATGCAGGAAAGATATCCGGAGAGAGCAGCAGAATTCAAGACGGATTTTAAGCGCTACTCGAGACTGTCCAATATGTTTACACCCATTGTGAAGGCATACAATACCGAGATGGCCAATAAAGTAACCTACGATACCATCCAGATTCATGGCGGTACCGGTTTTATGCGGGAGTTTAATGCCGAACGTCACTATCGTGATGCAAGGATCACAAATATTTACGAAGGGACAACTCAGCTCCAGGTTGTAGCCGCAATTGGTGGTGTAACGACAGGAACTGCCATTTCAATAATGGATGAATATGAGGGTGAGGATTTCTCCCATGCGGAAGAACTGCATAAGCAGCTTTATAAGGCAAGACTGAACTTTGAAAAGACCCTTGTCGGTATCAAGGAAGTGGATGAACCTGATTTCCTGACTTATCATTCCAGACGTGTGGTAGAGATGGCAACGGATGTTATTCTGGGTTACCTCATGATAAGAGATGCAGCCCGTTCTGAACGTAAGAAAAAAGTTGCCGAGATTTTCATCGAGAAGATGCTTCCCAGAGTAAAGATGAGCATGTCTTTCATCCTTGAAGGTAAAGCAAGCCTTCTTGCAAATTATAAAGAGGTTATTGGTTGAGGTTCTTTCAAAATTACCATTTTGCAAGATCCTCGTCATGGGGTCGAATACTTAATTTATTATATAATAAATTAAGTATTCTAAAGGTCTGGGTAATTTCAAAAATGCTCGACTTTTGAAATTACCTCGTGTTATCCACAGATAGGAATTTCTGACATCCCCTTAACTAAAGCGGAAGCCGCCTCATATGAGGCGGGGATTCCCGAAGGACTTCCGCTTTGATCATAACCATTAATCCTTTTCATGAGTAAGATCACACAAATATCTGACCGGGAATAGATCTCGATGAATTGAGATTCTTATAGCCAGGAAGGGACGTGAGAGGTCAACAGGCCCATTGTCATTGCAGAGGGTTGATGCAGTCGAACCATCCGAATATCTCGAAATCCCGGATATTGCGGTGTAGAACTCATTCACCTGGTTGTCTTTGAGAGTAACCGCCAGTTTCAGATCAAATACGTTTCGGGCCTGGAATTGGCCTTGTCCCTCATTTCTTCGGCGGAAATCCGAATCTCACCTGCATGGAAAACCGGGACATCAATTTTATAATTGGGGTTGTGATCCGGGCTCATTTTGTCCATCCATGCTTCGGTTGCCCGACAGATGATATCGCTGATGGGACGGTCTTGCCTGTTGGCCATTTCTTTGAGTTTCAGTTCCCGCCCAAGTCCCGTACCAGTACTCGTGAGTTCCGTCCGGCATCATATTCTGTGCGACGTTCGGTCGGCAGATCGGCTACCGACCCTTCCCGGAAGCCCCGGGAGAGGAACCAGTCGGCGGTTCGTGTGGTGAGAACGAATAACTGCCGGAAGCCGTCTTCAGCGGCTTTCTCCGAGAGCCGGGAGATGAGTTTGGCTCCGATGCCCAGCTGGGCGTATCGGGGATCGACGGCGACACCGGCGATTTCGGCGCTCCTCTCTCCCTGTGAATGGAGGGCGGCGCAGCCGTGAACGACACCGTCCATGGCGTAAACCCAGTAATCCTTCTGTTTCTTTTCCAGCTCTTCCCGGGTTCGTTCCACCAGGATGCCCTCGGCGATGAGGGGCTGCATGATTTCCATGACACCCGGGACGTCGGAGGACTCCATGGGGCGGAGTCGCTCGTAGTCGTCGGCAAACACCATGGTGCCCACCCCCAGGTTGGAGAAGATTTCCTTGAGCAGGACGCCGCTCTGTCGGCCGTCGAGGATGTGAGCCCGGTCGATACCGCCGCGACAAGCTTCCGCTGCGGTCTCCATGGCGATGCGTCCCGGCTTGTCGGGATTGAGGGAGATGAAGTCACGGACTGCGGCAGGGGTCATGCGGAATATCCGGCCGTCCTCCAGGACATCCACACCTTCGGGTACACTCCATTCGGGAGTGCTCATTACCGGATCGTCGGTAAGGAGGAAGAGTTTCCTGGTATTCAGGGAGGCGGCTACGGTGCCGGCCAGTTCATCGGAGGAAAGGTTGAAGGGATCACCGGAATCGTTATGTCCGATACAGGGGAATATAGGTACATGACCCTGTTCCAGAGACCGGACAACGGCTTCCACTCCCACCCGGTCCACCAGACCGGTGCGGCCGAAATCCGTGCCGTCCACGACACCCCGGGAGCGGGCCCGGACCCAGTTGCCGATGACGGCGGTGATTTTATGGCCGGATAAGGCGGTCATTACCCTGTGGGCCACGTCAAAGGCGGCCATCTTGATGAGATCCATGGATTCCGGAGAGCTGACCCGGATGTCGTCAACGAAACGCCTCTCGACGTCGTAGCGGCCGAGTACCTCGTCGATCCTCTTGCGGGCACCGGCGACGATGACGATACGGATGCCCGCCTTGTGAAGCAGGGCCAGGTCCCGGGCGTGCTGAGGAAAGTCGGGATGGTCGATAATCTCGTTGGAAATCTTGAAAACGAAAGTGGATCCCCGGAAACGTTCGGCGTATGCGAAGACTTCCCGGATGAGATCGACCTGTTCGCGGATATCGTGTGCGGCCATGAAATGAGCCTAGATTATGGGGCACTTGAGGGTCAAGGAATTAAATCCCGGAATCCCGGGCACGGCGTTTCGCCGGCCTCTTACCAGCGGTAGGCGGCGCCGAGCTGTAAGTAGTTCAGAATTAAGGTTGTTTCTGTTGTGCCGAAACTGGCATTCTCAGATCCTTCCATACCGGCGAGACCCATTTGGAACTCGATTATTCGAGCCTTTACCGACCAGTTGGGCGTAGGTGACCACACGATTGCAGGTTCGAAACTGAGTACGGGATAGAACACCCAGGTGGACTCTCCCACAGCGAGAGGCGGATTGTCCGCAGCTTCATTGGCCGTGATATGCACGGCGCCGAAAAACAGGGTGATACCGAACTCTGCTGCAATTTTACCCAGAGTGCGGACCTGTATGCCGATTCCCGGCATCAGCATCAGGACTGTCGTATCAACCGGATCGGAAATCGTATCGACGCCGAAAGAAATATGGTTTCCGTATTCAAATCGGAACGAGCCTGTAATACCCAGGTTCTCATTGAAAAACCAGGCGAAATCGGCCCGAAGGGGCCATTGCCAGACCCATTTGTTCTCCGTGTTTTCTCCATCGGTTATTATAATCTGTCGGGCGGCGACAGGGAGCCAGAGGGTGGCCTGAAACGGGGTGATGAGTTGTTCTTCGAAAGAGATTTCCGCCGCCATTTCTTCGCGGCGCACTTCAAATTTTTCAGTGACATCGGGTTCCACGAGTCCCAGGTGAGGCTCCCACTCTGCGCTGAGTTCATCAAACACCGCGGCAGCGGCAACAGGATCGTCCCGTATCTCTGCAGGGTAATCCTTCCTGTCGATAACGCCGTTGCGGTCTTCAAGGGTGATGGAAATCTGATCTCCGGACTCCAGGATGATAATGTTGTGAGGCTCTTCATCCGGTTCGGAAACCACCAGAGGAATCCGCAATGTCAGCCGGGCATATAGTATGGACGAGAGCATAGGCGGCGCATTTCCTGCTGGATCGACAATGCGAATACGCCGGGGAATGAGGGATTCTTCGGCGCCGATGCAGAGGGATCCGGATAACGCAATAATCAGCAGTACGATAACAATGCGGCGTGTCATAAACGTATCCCCAGTCCCAGATTGAAGAGAATGCACGTCTCCATCATACCGGCCTGTCCGGTTCCGCCCAGATCGAATCGGTATCCCAGGGGCGAAACCCCCAGGCCGCCGTTGAGAAATATCGGCATGGTATCGACTCTTCTGTTGAAATAGTAACGGAAACCGATTTTCATCGGTAAATCGATATACAGGAGCGAACCCACATCCGCCTGATGTGCTGTTCCGTCAACCCAGTGGTAGGTGATCCGGGGAGAGTACTGAATCTGCAGGTCGAGACTCAAGTAGATGTCGGCTCGAAGGCTCCGGAACACCAGTCGGGGGCCGGCGAATATCGATGCAGTCCAGGTGATACGGTCTTCTTTCGGGTCATTGTTGTATCGATAGACCCCCAATGCCAGGGATGAACCGGCACCGACGGCAAAACGGGGACCGATATCCCGGTCCCAAAACAGGGTGATCGGAAAAACTGGACCTTCGAATTTACTCACATCCGTGACGAAACCGCTGTCGTTCAGCCAGTATTCTTCCAGGAACCCGCCGAAACCGCTTTGGATCGTGAAGACATTCGGCCGGTCTTCCCATCTTTTTCGGATGATTTTCTTCCGGGCAAGCAGGCTCATCCCCCGGTCGGCTCCGCTGAATACCGTCTCCTGCCGGGTGATGAGGGTGCGTCCGGCGGCAGGCAGCACCCGGTCCACTTCCTCGGCGAACTCAACGGCAATCTCGTCCATGGCGTCGAAGATGTCGAAACCGGCGGTTCCGAACCATGTGACGGCGGCCCGGATCGTCTCGGCCTGAACGTCATAGAGATTCGCCTGGATATTGAGCCGGCCATCGACTTCGGCAAAGAATCCGCTCACCACAAGATCGGCGCCGACTTCCTCAAGGGGCAGGAAATCCGGGTGAATCAGGGCATCTCTTTGAACCCATGGGACGGCTGAGGGAACGACATCAAGGCGTTCGTCTTCCTCGAGGGTGAGGAGCAGTGTATCGGCGAAGAGCCGGGCCAGCTGATCGTTCTGTCCGCTCATGGAAACGAACGGAGCCACAAGGGTGGAGTAGCGCTCCCTTTCGCCGTCCATCGGCCCGGCTTCAGCCGGCTGAAGAACGGCGTCGATATCAGCGTCTCCTTCAAGGCGGACATAATAGACGGCATCCTCGAACCCTGCCGCCCGGATCAGGATACGGTGTTTTCCGCCAACCATTGAGAATGCCAGTGGGGCAGCACCGGCCAGGACATCGTCGACGTATACCTCGGCGCCTTCAGGATCGGTGCTGATGCTGACCCCGAACTGCAGTGTCTCAGGATCCAATGAGGGACGAAGGGTTCCGAAACCAATCAGATTCCGTCCCGACCATTGGGGATAATCGATGTGAAGAGCCAGTTCACGGCCGGAGCGCTGCCGGTCTCCTTCATCGATTCGCCCGGTTCGTACACCGTCGGCGGAACGAGTGAGCCGGAAGGGCGCCAGGATGATAGAGGAGGGGGGAACCTCGACGGAATCCGGTATCCCCGGAGAAATGTGGAAATCATCTGCAGTTACGAGAGTGTAGATGCCAGGTTCCACCTTGAACCACAGGACACCCCAATCCGAGTTGTCAAGGTTCAGCTTCAGTCGATCGGGGCCGTCCATCCGGAGGCCGTACTTTCCTTTAAAATCTCCGGGTTTTGCTTCCGGTGCCCGGCTGAAATAAATGCCAAGCAGTGAAACCTCGTCGTTATTTCCCGGCCGCGGGAAGGACTGCGCTGTAAGAACAGGGGCGCCAATCGTCCCGGCAATGATTATAATGAGGGTAATCAGGCTGGCGAAACGGCAACGATACACAAAAAGCATTATATTCCGGTAAATCCGGGAACGCAAATTCATCTTAGAGGTGAGTGTGAAAGGACAACTGAAGAAATCCGCAGGGAAAGTGGAAATCGGCATCCGGGCGTTGGCAGACAGCCTCGGAGAAGGCCTGTTGGTGATTCAGCAGGACCGTGTCGTGTTTATGAACGAACGGCTTGCCGATATCCTGGGAACGACTCGGGAAGAATTCGCTGAAAAGAATCTGAATCTCAAAGAATATCTTCAAATCCGGGGCAGAAGGGAAAGGGGTAAAGACTCATCTGTGATGCGGGAAGTCAGAATTTCCCTGGATGACGGACGCACTGCTTTCATGCGTAACCGTTCGAGTCGGATTGAGTGGGAAGGCAAAGCTGCCACAGTGCATTTTCTGGAGGACATCACTTTGCGGAAATCGGCTGAGAAGCAGCTGATGGAACAGAAGGAGGTGAACTCCATTCTGGCCGATACCGTCCGCCGCATACTGGAATCCCCCATGTCCCTGAACGAAATTGCAGGAACTGTCCTTGATTCCGCCATAAATCTGACAGAAAGCCGGGCGGGTGTGCTGGTAATCGAAGATGACTCGGGCCAGAGAGTCCTGGAACGACGCTGTATCGGCGGATGTACGAAATGCGTTATACCTTCGGTCCTCGAGTCGCTGGAATCGGATGAACACCTGATGAACCTGAGGCGACCCGGACGAATTGACGGTGCATTCTATTTGAATAAAACACTGCCGGTGAGTGAAGATTGTAAGCTTGCCAGTGAGATAAGGAACATCCTGCGGGTCCCCTTTCGCAATGAAAGTCCCGTTTTCGGACACCTCATTCTCGCCGATACTCCTGAAACCTTCGGACCCTGGGACCTTGATAATATGGAGAAGATAGCCGAAGTTCTGAATCTCGCCCTAGTTCGCCGGCAGGCCGTTGATGATCTGAAAATGGCGAAGGACAAGGCCGAGGGAGAGGCCGAAGCCCGAAGCCAGTTCCTCGCCAATGTCAGCCATGAAATTCGTTCTCCGCTGAACGGAGTACTCATGATGGCCAGCCTTCTGCAGGATTCGAACCTGACCGAGGAGCAGGCAGAGCTTCTGAACGTTGTCATGTTCTCTGCAAGGACGATAGATCGGCTCATCCGCGATCTCACTGATCTCACCCAGATCCGGACGGGGAAGATTGCCATATATAAAGAGGACTTCAATCTCGAAGAGTTATGCCGGCACATCCTGGAGTCCAATCGGCCCGAAGCCGTACGGAAGGGGTTGGGGTTGGAATACAGTGTGGCGGCGGATGTATCTCATTTTACCGGAGACCGGGAGCGGGTCGGTCAAATTATCTCCAATCTTCTCACCAATGCCATCAAGTACACCGAACTGGGACTGATTCGACTCGATGCTGCCGTTGAAGATGGAGAACTCCGTATTGATGTAAGCGACACAGGCATCGGAATACACCGGGAGCAACAGAGTGAAATTTTCGGTTTGTTCAATCAGGGCCGTATCGGAAGACGGGCCGACGGCACCGGTATTGGTCTTGCCGTGGTGAAAGAACTCACCGAAGTGATGAACGGACGAGTCCATCTGGAAAGCGAACCTGGTGTGGGAAGTCGTTTCACTGTGTATCTGCCGCAAGGCTCGACGGGGGGGGCACGGGAGTCCTCAGGAGATGAATCCTTCAGCGGTGCATTGCCGGAAGTGGCACGTATCCTCGTGGCGGAAGATGAAGGAGTCAACCGACTCTACATGCGGACGTTCCTGGAACGGGAGGGATGGGACATTGATGAAGCCGCAGACGGCATCGAAGCCGTATCCCTGGCCCGGAAACATACCTACGATCTGATTCTGATGGATATCAGCATGCCGAGAATGGACGGCCTGGAAGCCTCGTTTCATATTCGCGAAATTCAACCATTTGTTCCCATCATCGCGATAACGGCCCACGCCTACGAGGAAGACCGTAAGCGCATTCTTGAAGCCGGACTTAACGATATCGTTCTCAAACCCATAGATGAAAACGGTCTGAAACGAAGGTTAAGGCGCTATCTCAGAACTTCATAACCTTTCCGACATACATGTTTTCGTACCGATCACCGAAGGTTTCCGCCAGGATATCAACGGCTTTTTTCCCCGTGCAGTGTCCTGAGTATATCCGGCTTTCCGGAAGGCTTGTTGCCAGCCTGCTTGCGATATTTCGGAGATTCTCCTCCGATTCCTCTTTGTCCACGAGGTGAAATCCGCCGATAAGCGCGCCGACCGGACACTTGGGGCAATAGGTTTTCACCTGATCCACGATGTTGAGTATCCCGCGGTGAGAACAGCCGGTAAGGACTACCAATCCCTTCTTTCCATGGATAACCAATGTCAATTCGTCGACGAAATCGTCCTGAAGCCGTTCTCCCTCAGACCCGGCGAGAAGAAGGGCATTCCCCGTTGGTCTGGCCCAATATCCTGGAGCCGCGGGAAGTATGACGAAATCATCCCGTTCATCCAGTACTTCCACAACGGACAGCCGATCTGCGAAATCGCTGTCCTTCTTCATGGGAAGACCCGCGTCCCTCGGGGAACCCTTGGAAATGCTCCATCTCGGAGAGAACGCATTCCGGCCATAATATACCCTGGCTTTGTCGTTTACCTGCAGAAAAGCCTCCAAATCACCGGCGTGGTCGTAATGACCATGGGAGAGTATTCCCATGCTCACCGCTTCAAGGCTGATACCCAGCTTTTCGCTGTTTGGAAGAAGGGTTCCCTTTGGTCCGAAATCGTAAAGAATCGAATACCCGTCCAGCGCGACATGAACAGCCAGTCCATGTTTCGCCTTCAATCCGGGGTTCTCCGGATGGGGTGAATTTTCGGAAAGTATGGTAAGAGTCACTGCCGTACCTCCTTTAACGAGAGAGTACTTAATTATAGTTTATTTTTCGCTCTTGTATCAATAATTATTTATCTAAACATTTTCCTGATGAATGACCTCTGGCGCAGGTTCGCCGGAATCCTATCCGGTTCTCGCTTGAGGCAGCTGATCCCAGCAGGTGGTGTAGGGAGGAGACAGCATCTCCCGCCGCATTTGCCAGTCATTGGACGGCCTCATGATGGTGCAGCTCAGGGTTCCAGGGCCATAGCGGGCGGCCATCCGGTCGGCGGCGGCCATCAGGGCCGATTTTCGGGGATCGGGGTTCCGGAAGAGGTCGCCCTGCCGCCCTTTGGTACCCTCAATCCCTGAGAGGAACACCGCCACCTTCTTGTAGCGATACCCGTCCTTATAGATGCTCTTCAGCCCTTTCCGGGCGGCGGCCACAAGGTCGGGCAGATAGTCGGTAGGTTCTTCCAGGCTCACCACCGTTCCGGCGGAGTACTGGCGGTCGCCCTCCCGGAAGCGGTTCGTGGTGAGCCAGACGTCGATGAGCCTGCAGACCGATTCTTGAGAGCGCAGCTTGGCCGCCGCCCGGGCCGTGTAGTCTCCGGCGGCCTCAAGGAGGTCTTCCAGGTCGGTCACCGGGTGGCCGAAACTCCTGGAACTCATGATACCCTTTTTCGGGGGTGCCACTTCCTCCATGACGATGGAGGGAATGCTCCTGAGCTCCCAGACGATACGCAGGCCGGTGAGGGTGATGCGCCCCCTGGCCCAGGCGTCATCCACCTTCTTGAGGTCCAGGGCGGTACGGATCCCCCGTTCCTGGAGCCTTCTGGCCAGCCCGGAGGCGATACCCCATACATCCTCCACCGGAATTTCCCCCAGCACCAGGTCGATATCCTTTTCATGGCCGAAGGCCGGCGGGCGCCCCCTACCGGTTACATCAACATCCCCCAGGGCGAAAATTCCGTCGGACCGTTTCTTGGCGATGTCCCCGGCAATTTTGGCCAGAACCTTGGTGGGAGCCACGCCGACGGAGCTGGGGATGCCGATGCTCCGATGAATGTCGTCCCTGAGCTCTTTGCAGAGAGGCAGGGGGGGTGAAGGGAGATGGTCGAGAATCAGGAAGGCCTCATCGATGGAATACACCTCCATTACCGGAACCCTTGAGGAAAGCAGGTCCATCACACGGCGCGAGAGGTCGGCATACAAAACGTAATTGGAGGAAAACACCTCGATGTTCTTTTCCTTGAGGAAAGAGCGGGCCTTGAAGAGGGGGATGCCCCGGGGAATGCCCAGGTTCCTGGCTTCCCGGCTCATAGCAACGATGCAGCCGTCGTTGTTGGAGAGTACCACCACCGGCCGCTCCACCAGATCCGGGCGGAACACCTTCTCGCAGGAGGCGTAGAAACTGTTGCAGTCCAGCAGGGCGACGGTCATCGGCCTCGCTCCGCCGCCCGAAGACCGTGGAGGACGTAGGTGACGACGCCCCAGATGGAGAGTTCTGAGGCCTCGTCTACCGCCACCACAGGGTAGGCCGGGTTCTCGGGAGCCAGAACAAAGCGTCCGCCCTCCCGTTTTAGACGTTTGACGGTGAACTCGCCGTCCAGGGCGGCGATGACGATGTCCTCCGTCCGGGCTACCAGGGAACGGTCCACGACGAGGAAGTCGCCGGGAAAGATACCGGCACCGAGCATGGATTCTCCCTCGGCACGAACGACGAAGGTGGTGGCCGTGTCGTTTATCAGCAGCTCGTTGAAATCCAGGCCGCCCTCGACATAGTCGGCGGCGGGGGAAGGAAAACCGGCCCGCACCGACTGGGAGAACAGGGGGACGCAGCGCGATTTCCTCGGGGCGACGGGCATAAGAAGACTATACATAAGTTAAGTATATTTTGATAGTTCGGAGAATGGAAGAGCCTCATGGGCGTTTTTTCGATTATCGCAGTAGCGGTACCACGGGAAGAAGAAGCTTCTGCAAGGAACGTTGGAACCATTGCGAAAAAGTGTAAATTAAATTTTAATGAAACCATCAGCATTTCATTATTCGTTTTCAGGAGGGTTGATATGGCCGAATTCAGCATGGGACTACAAAAAGGTTTTCTACACAGAATATACAGGGAAACCGGTGAGATTCTGGAAAATCAATTCCATATCGATATCAACACAAGAGACAAGATCCTGGAAG
>JAUVIY010000432.1 GCA_030592625.1 Spirochaeta sp.
CAGAATGCCCTGGGACTCAGCCTTATGGCATCGGGATATCCGGATGATGCTCTTGAAGCTTTCCGGTCGGCATGTCTGGCTGACCCTCAAAGTGATGTTTTTCCGGCAAATCTGGCCATGGCTCATGAGAGCCTGCACACACCGGCAGGACCGCTGCAGTAAGATGTTCCAGTTATTCTGATAACTTCTTTTTCGACGATCTATTCTGGCTGAACAGGACGCCCAGGATAACCACGGCTCCACCGGCAATTTGAATCGGGTTCAGTGTTTCTCCGAGTATGAGCCAGGCACCGAATGCCGCCACCACCGGAATCAGGTTGATAAACGATGAAGCTCTGGCCGCCGGGACATGCCTCATACCCCAATTGTATAATCCGAAAGCCCCGAGGGATGCTGCAATCCCGAGATAAACTATCGGTATCCAGGGCAGGGATGAAAACGGGATTCCGGATCGCCGTATTATGAAAAGGCCCGGAAGGAAGAAAATCGCACCGGCAAACGTCTGAAGAGCCGTCAGCAGCCATGTATTGTAACGTCGGCTCAAGTCCCTGATGGCTACAAGGTTCCCTGCTGCAAAAATCATCGCGATGAACTCCAGTGAATTACCGAGGAGCGGCCGGTCGGCCCCGGATTCAGGGGAACCAATGGTAATGATGATGATTCCCGCAACCGCCATAATCATGCCGATAACAATCTTCTTACCGATAGGTTCTCTGAGGATTATCCAGGCGCCGACAGCTGTCAGTATAGGTACCGTTGCTGATACAACACCCGCCTGGGATGCCGATGTGAACCTGAGAGCATTGGATTCGAAGAGAAAATACAGGCAGGGCTGTAACAGTACGGTGAGGAGTAGAATCCTGGTGTCCCCCGGCTGCCATGTCTGTCGTAATGAGCGGACGAGGCGTGGAAGAAATGGAAGCAGTACAGCGACGGCCGTCAGGGATCTGAGACTCATCAGGCCGAAAGGACCGATTACTCCGATACCCTGGCGCATGGCCGCGAAAGAGCCGCCCCAGAGAATAATCGAGGTGATGATGGCCGCATAGGGCAGGGTGCTTAAGGTTTGAATCAGATGCTCCGGGGTATCAGGTTTGCCTTCCTGTTCATAAACATAATAGTAATTAAAATTATCAGTTCGATTGCAATAAGTGAATAATAGGCGCTTTCAATCCCCACGTTTGTCCCGATTAACTCGATCAGGAATGGAAATGCCATACCGCTGAGGGACATGGTGGAAAAAAGAATTCCCGTAACCGCGCCAGTTTTTCCGGGGTAGAGTCCGGTTCCTCTGGCCATAAGATAGGGGAACAGGTCAGTTGATCTTTAGAACCAGGAGGAAACTGCACTCTAAGAAGATTTCTGCGCATTTTTACTAGCAGCCTGTCGGGCTGATGTCTCCAGAATTCCTCATGAATTATTCCCGGCTATCGCTTAATCACTTCTATTCCGTAATTTTCGTTTCGTTTCAGGTTTCTATTCCGGATTTTAGCGATACTTGCTATCTGACACCTCAACACGTCCATTTTTCATCATAAAGTGATCAGTTTCCTGGTGATCAGACCTCTTTCACTATATTGCTACAGAGATGGGTACAAGACTCCCCTCTGAAAGTTTATGGAGCTTTTTGAAATTATAGGCCAAGGTGACCAGATCCCACTCAATATTGACCTTATCAAGTCCCCGAAGTAGAAACTGACGAAACCCCAATACTGATTTGATGATACCGAATACCGGTTCCACCGTTTCCTTTCGTTTCTTGTATTTCGCCC
>JAUVIY010000276.1 GCA_030592625.1 Spirochaeta sp.
AGGATATCAGCTTCTACATCAACAGCCCCGGCGGTTCGGTTACAGCCGGTCTGGCGATATACGATACAATGCGTTACATCAATGCCGATGTGCAGACTATCTGCATGGGCCAGGCGGCCTCTATGGGCGCTGTTCTACTGGCCGGGGGCACCCGGGGCAAGAGAATGGCCCTCCCCTCCTCTCGCATCCTGATCCACCAGCCCTGGGGTGGTGTACAGGGTCAGGCGGTGGATATCGGCATACAGGCCCGAGAAATTGTCCGGCTGAAAAGATTGCTCATCAACTACTTGTCGGAGGATACGGGCAAGGATGAAAAAACCATCGCCGTTGACCTGGAGCGTGATTTTTTCATGTCATCCGGTGAAGCTGTCGAATACGGTATCGTCGACAAAATTCTGGTGAGGGAAGAGAATGGCAAGAACTAAAGGCAAAGAAGTCAAAGTCTGCTCGTTCTGCGGAAAAACCTCGGAGATGGCTAAGAAACTCATCGCCGGTCCCGGTGTCTATATTTGTGACGAATGTGTTACTGTCTGCAACCGTATCCTGACAGAAGAGAACGAAAACATCACCGCCGAATTCACCGACGATCTTCCCGTTCCCAAGGAAATCAAGGAATACCTCGATCTGTATGTCATCGGTCAGGAACTGGCGAAAAAGACCCTGTCTGTTGCAGTGTACAACCACTACAAACGCATCATGCACAAGGGCCGTATCTCCAACGAGGACGTTGAACTCGAAAAGTCCAATGTGCTTCTGATAGGCCCGACAGGCTCGGGTAAAACCCTCCTTGCCAGAATCCTGGCCCAGAGGCTGAAAGTGCCCTTCGCTATTGCCGATGCGACGACTCTCACAGAGGCCGGTTACGTCGGTGAAGATGTGGAAAACATCCTGCTCAAACTCATCCAGTCTGCGGGAAACAATATCGCCGCCGCCGAGCGGGGCATTATCTATATCGACGAGATAGACAAGATCGCCAGAAAAGGCGAAAACGTCTCCATCACCCGGGATGTTTCGGGGGAAGGCGTTCAACAGGCCCTCTTGAAGATTATTGAAGGGACCATCGCTTCGGTACCACCCCAGGGAGGGAGGAAACATCCCAACCAGGAGATGCTGAAATTAGACACCTCCAACATCCTGGTAATTTGCGGCGGAGCTTTCGTCGGACTGGAAAAAATTATCGAATCCCGTGTATCCGAGCATCCCCTGGGATTCGGCGCCGACGTCCGAAAAGCCGGAGACAAGAACCTCCCCGAGCTGTACAAGAAAATGCATCCGGACGACCTGGTGAAATACGGGTTGATCCCTGAGTTCATCGGCCGTCTTCCCATCCAGGTGGCATTGGACAACCTATCAGAAGACGAACTGGTTCGTATCGTTACCGAACCGAAGAATTCGGTGATTAAACAGTACACCGTATCTATGGAAATGGATGACGTTGAACTGGAATTCCAGGATGAAGCCATAGACGCCGTGGCCGCCATGGCACTGAAGCAGAAAACCGGCGCCCGGGGCATCAGGTCTATCGTCGAATCGGCCATGATCGACATCATGTTCGATCTGCCTTCCATCAAGGGCCGCAAGAAAGTTATTGTGAACAGAGACGTCATCGAAAACGGTGTCCGGCCCAAAATCATTGAGCTCGAGGAACTGCCGCACGACGGCGGCGATGAGCCGGATGAAGTTAACCAGATCACGGCCTGACGACAAGGGGGAACTGCCTCTCAGTCCCTTGAGGGAGCTGGTGGTATTCCCCCACAACGTCATTCCCTTCTTCGTCGGGCGTCAGGGATCACTCAAGGCACTCAATGCCGCCACATCTTCCAACCGGGAAATTTTTCTGGCGTTCCAGAAATCCGCCTCCGATGACCCGAGCCCGGAAGACATCCACCCGATTGGCACCATCGCCCGGGTCGTTCAGGTTCTCAAACTTCCTGACGGAAACATGAGAGTGCTGGTGGAAGGCCGGCATCGGGCTCAACTCAAGAAGATCCGGCAGAAAAAGGACGTCACCTGGGGCTCCTACAAACTGATTCCCGACGCTGATGCGACGGAGCTGAGCGCCCTCATCCAGACCGTCAAGGATGATTTCCAGGCCTACACCAAACTCCGCAAGAAGAAGCTCCCCAAGGAAGCGATAGCCAACGTCATCAAAGCCGACAGTCTCGAAAAGCTGGTGGGACACGTGTGCGCATCCCTGGAAATTGAAACTGATCGTAAAATCAAGTTCCTGCTGGAAACCGATGCCCGCCGCCGACTGGAAGAGCTTTCCGTGATATTACAGATGGAAAATGAATTCCAGGGTCTTCGGAATGATATCTCCGGACGGGTAAAGAAGCGCATGGAGCGCTCCCAGAAGGAGTATTTCCTTAACGAACAGCTTAAAGAGATACACAAGGAGCTGGGCAGCGAAGAAGCCGATCCCACCGGAGCTCAGGAGCTGGAACGAAAGCTTCACGAAATGGATATTGTGGACGAAGTACGACAGAAATCCCTTACTGAGGTGAAGCGCCTGGCCCGTCTCCAGCCCATGAGCCCTGAATCCGGGGTTTTACGCACCTATCTGGAATGGATTATCGACCTGCCCTGGGGGAAGCGTACAAAAGACCGGCACGACATCGCCGAAGCCGCACGCATCCTCAACGCCGATCACTTCGGCCTGGACAAGCCCAAGGAACGTATCCTGGATTTTATCGCCGTCAGACAACTGAAAACCAGGGTAAAGAGCCCCATCCTCTGCTTCGTCGGACCTCCCGGAACCGGTAAGACATCACTGGGACGCTCGGTCGCCCGGGCACTGGATCGGAAATTCGTCAGGATTTCACTGGGCGGCGTCAGGGACGAAGCGGAAATACGGGGACATCGAAAAACCTATGTCGGCGCCCTGCCGGGTAAGATTATCCAGGCTCTCAAACGTGCCGGTTCCATCAACCCGGTGTTCCTGCTGGACGAAGTGGACAAAATGTCCAATGACTACCGGGGGGATCCATCATCAGCCCTTCTGGAAGTACTGGACCCCGAACAGAACGACAGTTTCACCGACCACTATCTGGAAGTACCCTTCGACCTGTCGGAAGTGATGTTCATCACAACCGCCAACAGCCTTGAAAACATACCCCATGCCCTCCGGGACCGCATGGAAGTCATCCGGATTCCCGGGTACACCATGACGGAGAAAAAAAGCATCGCCCGGCAGTTCATCATCCCCAAACAGATCGGTGAAAATGGCCTTGACGGAGCCGATGTCCATTTCAAGAATGATTCCCTGGACCTCCTGATCCGTGGATACACCCTGGAATCAGGAGTGCGGAACATGGAGCGGTCCATCAGCCAGGTTATGAGAAAGGTGACCCGCAAGCTGCTGCATGACGAACAGACCAGGCCGGGTCGCTGGGTTATCAACAGCTCGGCCCTTCACCGGAACCAACAACATTCCGCCATCTTCATCGAGCCCGAACGGGACATGCCGGAGCTTGAAGGCTTCCATCTGGACATTTCTCCTATCATGATTCGCGAGTATCTGGGGAAGGAACGCCTTGAGGATGACCTCGGAACCATGGGCCGTCCGGGACTGGCTCCGGGGCTCTACTATGATGGTGGCGGAGGCGGCGTCCTCCCGGTTGAAGCCCGAATCTTCGACGGAGAAGGCAAGCTGCTGCTCACCGGTCAGCTCGGGGACGTGATGAAAGAAAGCGCCCAGATCGCCCTGTCCTACCTCCGAGCCAACAAAGAACGTTTCGGCCTGAAGTCCGACTTTGACAAGAAGAAAGATATCCATATTCATGTTCCCCAGGGCGCCATACCCGTAGACGGCCCCTCGGCGGGCATTGCCCTCACCGCAGCATTGCTGTCGGCGGCCAGGCTTATTCCGCTGAAAAGCGGCATCGCCATGACCGGAGAAGTCACCCTGACAGATCGGGTTCTACCCATCGGAGGCGTCAAGGAGAAATCCCTGGCCGCCCGGCGTAGAGGATTCAGCACCATTGTGATGCCGGAAAACAACCGACGTGACGTTGAGGAGCTTCCTGCGGAAGTTAAAGATGAGGTGAACTTTCTGTTCCATGACAGCCTGGGTGAAGCTCTGGCCGATCTTTTCCCGG
>JAUVIY010000253.1 GCA_030592625.1 Spirochaeta sp.
ATGATGTCCGCCCCTATCCTCATGTAAGCCAGGAAAAAGGCCGCCACCGGGATGTAGATGGGGTTGTTCCGGGCCAGTATGGCCACAATGATACCGGTCCAGCCGTAACCCGGCAGAAGCTGCCAGGAAAAGCGGCGGTAGAGACCCAGCACTTCAATGGAACCACCTATACCGGCGATGAATCCGCCGATAACCTGGCTCAGGACGATGGCGCGGTCGGTATTGATACCGGAATATCGGGCAAAACGGATATTCCGGCCGATCACAAGAATTCTGTAACCCCATCGTGTCCGATAAAGGAAGACCGCGGTAAACACCACCATCAGCGCGGCAATAAGAATACCGAAGTGAACCCGGGTTTTAGGAATGATTTTAATAAGCTTGGCACTATCGGCGAAAGGATAAGACACCATGGCCCCGGCATTCACATCCCTCAGAAAATAGTTGATAAGGTAAAGTCCGAAGAAGTAGGCGATATAGTTGAACATCAGTGAGGAGACCAGTTCCGAAGATCCCCATTTAATCTTCAGAAACCCCGGTATCCCACAGAATATCGATCCGATGAGACCGCCCCAGAGGATGGCCACCGTCGGGTGGATCACCGGAGGCAGGTTCCAGTTCACCGCGATGAAGGCGGCTCCGATGGCACCGAAGAAAAAGGCTCCCTCGGCACCGAGATTGAACTGGGAAGCGGAAAACATCACGCTGATGGCAAGCCCCGTAAACAGTAGAGGCACCATCATCTCAAGGACGTTTCCAAAATGCCTCAGACTGTCCAGGGGACCGATGAGGAAAAGCTTCATTGCCTCACCCGGAACATCACTCACAAGAAGGATGATAACCAGGGCAAGAAGCAGGGCTATGAGGAGAACCAGTCCGGTTCGATACACTTCGAATAGTCGTTGTGATTTAGTCATGGCAGACCCTCCCGATTTCTTCTGCACCCTGGGATTTGAGACCCAGCATATAAAGCCCCAATGTCTCCTCAGAGATACTCGATGCATCTTCGATATAGGCCGATATCTTTCCGCCGTACATCACGATAAGGCTGTCTGAAAGTTCCATCACCTCGTTCAGATCTGCGGATACCAGGAGCACGGCGCTCCCTTCATCCCTCAGAGTCACCAGGCGCTTCCGGATGAACTCTGTTGCACCGACATCAATGCCCCGGGTGGGCTGATCGGCGATGATGAGCTTCGGATCGCTGGAGAACTCCCGGGCTACAACCACCTTCTGGATATTGCCTCCCGAGAGTCGTCTCACCTCCTGCTGGGGTGAGGAGCAGAGGATGCGGTATTCCTCCACCAGTTTTTCGGAGACGTTCTTGATGGCGTTCATGTCCATAAGGAAGTTCTTCTTGTTGTATTCAGGATGATCGTGCTTGTAGGCCAGCAGATTCATCTCGATACTTAAATCCGCGGCGCAGCCGTAGCTCATGCGATCTTCAGGTATGTGAGAGGTACCCAGATCCCGGATACCCCGGATGCTGAGCTTCTTGATATCCGTCCCGGTAATACTGATGTCTCCCGAGATATATTTCCCGAGGCCGGTGAGAGCTTCCACCAGCTCCCGCTGGCCGTTCCCTTCAACACCGGCAATTCCCAATATTTCGCCTTTGCGGACCGAAAAGGAAATATCATCCACCGCATGCTTGCGGAAGCGGTTTACGATAGTCAGGTTACTGACTTTCAGAACCGGTTCTTTTGGTTCCGCCGGTCCTTTATCAACCTGCAGGATAACGTCCCGGCCTACCATGATACGGGAAATATCCTGCTCGGTAACATCGGCCACATCAAAGACACCCTGACTTCTCCCGGCACGCATGACGGTAACCCGGTCACAGAGAGCCTTGATTTCGTTCAATTTGTGGGAGATGAAGATAATGGTATTGCCCTCGTCTTTGAGGAGCTTGAGCTCGTCGAAGAGCTCATCGGTTTCCTGGGGAGTCAGAACCGCAGTGGGCTCGTCAAGGATGAGGATTCGGGCTCCACGATGCAGAGCTTTAAGTATCTCTACCTTCTGCTTTGTTCCCACCGGCAAGTCCCGGACTGCCGAACGGGGATCCACCTTCAGGTTGTATTTCTCCGAGAGTTCCCGGGTGATACTGATCGCTTCAGAAAGATCCAGGATGACGCCTTTTCGGGGCTCGACACCCATCACCAGGTTCTCCGCCACCGATAGCGATGGTACCAGCATGAAATGCTGGTGCACCATGCCGATTCCGTAAGCAATAGCGGCGTTGGGATTTCCGATCTGGATCTCCTTTCCCTCAAGAAGGATTTTCCCCTTCTCGGGATGATTAAGACCGAAGAGAATCTGCATCAGGGTGGTTTTCCCGGCCCCGTTCTCCCCCACCAGCCCATGGATCTCGCCTGCTGCGATAGAGAAGTTCACATCCTTGTTGGCCATAATCCCGTTGGGATACACCTTGGTGATGTTCTCCATCCTCAGGATAGCATCAGATTCATCTGACATGCGATTGCCCCCGGATTTCGTAATTCTTGAAAAGAGCCCCGACTATAAGGCCGGGGCCTAAAAAACTGTGAAAAATCTGACTATTTGACGGAGTTTCTCAAATCGTTCATAGCATCGGAATCCATACCGAAAGCCGAACTGACCTTGATTTCACCGCTGCGAATCTTCTTCTCGACATCATCCACGAGGGTCTGGATATCGGCAGGTACCAGTTCTTTGTAGATATCGTTCTTGGCCAGGCCAACGCCCTGTTCGGCAAAGCCCAGAATTTCGGCCTCTCCGTAAGGAGCCGTACCGTCCATGTGCATTTTCACCGCCCGCAGGAGGGACTGATCAACACGTTTGAGAACACTGGTGGTAATCAAGGCAGCCTTATCGGGATCGGTATCGGCAAAGATGCCCGCCTGATCGGAATCAACACCGATGGCGTAGCGGTTCATGTCTTTAGCAGCATCCAGCTGACCAAGACCTGCCTGACCGGCAACGTTGTAGCCGATATCGGCGCCCTGGTTGTACTGAGCCAGAGCCATTTCCTTGCCCTTGGCGGAGTCGCTGAAGGAACCGATGTAGGAGATGGCTACCTTGGTATCCGGATTGACATACTGAGCACCCTCAATGTAACCCACCAGGAAGTCATTGATAACGGGGATGTCCATGCCGCCGAGAAACCCGATGACAGGTTCGGGATTGGCCAGAGGCATATCTGATGTGGTGATGGCCGCTGCCATGGCGCCGGCGACGAATGAAGCCTCATTCTGACTGTAGAGGATGGAGTAGACGTTTTCCAGACCCAGGGAGTAATCCACAGCGGTATCGTAGATGAAAAACTTGGTGTCGGGATAATCGGCGGCTATTTCCTGGAGCATTTCGGTCATCTGCCAGGTTCCTACAATGATGATGTCCCAGTCTTCGTCGGCGATATCCAGAAGGGTGGGTTCCCACTTGGTTTCATCATAGGTCATCTCGACAGTCTTAACCTCAACTTCATCACCATACTCGGCTTTGATGAGGTTCATACCGTTAGCGGCGGAATCAAAGAAGGATTTATCCCCCATAACGCCGTTGATGAGGTTGGCTACCCTCAGGACGGGCTCTTCCTCAGCCACGGGTGCCGCCACTTCATCCTTCTTCTGGCAGCCGATGAATACCGGCATCAATACCAGGATAACTAATAACGAAACAACAATTACCTTTTTCATGAAAATGCTCCTTTTTGAAGTTCAATTATTATATATTAAACCACTGATATTAAACCATACAATTCGATTCAGGGAGTTAAACTTTCATATTTCTACCGACCTCCAGTCGGGAAGAGGTTCAGAATACACTGAGCTTCGGTATCAACCAGCCCCCGATCGGTAATCTTTACTCTGGGGATTACAGGCAGAGCCACCGTAGCGATATGCATTACCGGGTTTTCGGCCCGGATTCCCATCACAGGAAAACACATTTACCAGGCGGACATTCTTATTCAGCAGATCGAAGGGTCGGCGACCCATAGCGGCATCCACCAACTGACGTCGCAGCGCCGGGGTCGGCTTCCTGACGGTCACTTTGCAATCACCCGTTGGATTCGACCGTCAGCCAGTCCATAAGGTTGCACCAGAAGCGATTATAATATCTCCACTCCATGAATTCCCTCGGGCCCCAGTGAGGGGCACAGTCCGAGGTGAACACGGCGCTGCGGCCTTTGCCGTACTCGGCTACGGCAATAAAGGGATCCCCGCCGATGGCCGCCAGGAGGTCACCAGAATCAGTCTTCATAACTGTCCGGTTGTAACCCAGAAAATAGGGCCATTTACCGTCCATACCTTCGAATACCGGGTGTTCCGGGTGGATGATCTCCGGATAGACGCCGTCGGGAGACTCCGCCCGATCGTCCTTGTCCAGCATCCCCACCGGAAGAATCTCGGCAATCGCCGTCTCGCCGTAACGGGACTTGGCATCGATGCCGGTGAAAGACATGTACCCGCCTATCATC
>JAUVIY010000379.1 GCA_030592625.1 Spirochaeta sp.
ATGAAATCGGAGAACTCTCCCTGGAACACCAGGCTAAGCTGCTCCTTGTTCTGGATGATGGATCCTTTTATCCCATGGGATCGGATGATTCGGTACAGGTCGATGTGGTGATTATTGCCGCCACCAACAAAGACCTGAAGGATATGGAAGAAAAGGGAACCTTCCGGCAAGACCTCTACAGCCGGCTGTCTACCTTTCCTCTCACCATGCCCGCTTTGAGAAGCCGCCCGAACGATCTGAACTTCATCATCAATAATTCACTGGAAAACTGGAACACCGAAAACAAGGCGAAGAAAACAATATCCGACGAGGCCCGCTCAGTCCTGCAGGCCTGCAATTGGCCGAAGAACATTCGTGAACTGCAGCAGGCCATCACCCGGGTTTGTCTGCTCAGCCCGGCAGAATTAATCAGCCCGGAAGATCTGCCCCCGCAGATTCTGGAATCCGCCGGTGAGGGATTCAAATCCAGAATTCCTTCAATTGTCCTGCCGGAAAGCGGTGTGAGACTCAGGGAACTCATCCTTGATATCGAGAAAGAGTATTTCCGTCAGGCTATCGAGAGGGCCGAAGGTGTCATGTCACGAGCGGCCGCCCTGGTTGGCTGGGAAGGCCCCGCCTTCCGGAAGGCCATCAAGGAACGCTATCCGGAGCTGCTGAACAAGGATGATTCGACAACATTCAGATAAGCGGCATCTATGCTGTCATCCTCCAGAAGATCATTTACAGAGGAGTACCATGTGAGGCCCGAAGCCTGAAATCGGGATTACTTCAATACTCGATACGGCATAGGATGTCCCTATGTCAGATACCACTCGTAGATCCAACGCTCTGCGCAATCTCAGTCACTCCGCCAACGACCTCTTCTGGTTCATCCTCCCTTTAATCTTACCGTTGCTTCTGGTGCGTTATAATCTATCCTACACCCGGGCCGGCGGTATCCTCACATTCTACCTGGCCATTACCGCTGTCGGATCTTATTTCATGGGGCGCATTTCCGACAGGATTCCCCGGCGTTTCATCATGGGTATCGGATTCTATATCGCAGCAGCCGGTCTCATCGCTGCAGGTTTTTCCGGAACATTTCCTGTATTTATGATCTTTCTGGCTATCACCGCATTCGGGGTGAGCACCTTCCACCCGGTGATGTATGCCCATATCGACGAAACCTTCAGTAATGACAAAGGGAAGGTTCTGGGGACCTACGAAGCTTCGGGAGCAGGTGCCCTCCTCATCATGTTCCTGGTGAACGGCGCTCTTCTTGGTATCATCGGAACCCGGGGGGTGTTGGTGATTACCGCCATTCCGGCCCTGGTAATGGGCACTCTACTCATCCGGGCCCGGATGATGGATGCGTCCCCCGCCCCCGGGATATCGGTGAATGATTCCGGTACCGAGCATGCATCCCCTGCCCTCTTCTTTCTCTTCCTGATCACCATCATGCTGAGAATTGCATCGGTAATGGCGGTTCTGAACTTCCTGCCCACGATATTCACAAACCATTTCGATCTGCCGGCGGATCGGGCGGCCAGTGCTACCGGACTGATCTTCGCCGGCGGTATCGCCGGATCATTAATCGCCTCACGATTTTCCAGGCCTGACCGGTCTTACCGGATTCTCATCATCGGCTCTCTTATACTCGCCCCGCTCATCGCCGCATTAGCCCTTGATGTTCACATGGCCTTTCATTTTACAGTCATCTTCATCCTGGGCAGTGTCGGGTCCGGCCTCATCATTAATCAGAACCTCCTGCTCACCAGTCTGGGATCTCGATTCGGCAAGGGAGAGGCCTTCGGCATCCTGATGGCCGTGATGACCCTGTCCCAATCGGTGAGTCCCGCCCTTTTCGGCATGAGTATCGACAAATGGGGTTTCGCCGCAGCACTGCTCATCTTCTCACTGCCGGTGATTATCAGCGCGGGACTGCTGATGGTCCTCTCCCGGCACATCATGGGATCGGTAGCAACTCAGTCGGCATGATGGTATTAAAAAACAGATGTTTCAATTAAGCTGAGAAAAAGGATTGGAATCATGAAAAAATTTGCTATGCTGACCTTCGTCTTCGCTCTCCTGGCACCTGCCATTTTTGCCGCTCCTACCGATGAAGAAGTTATGGCTTCATTCACCGGCGTATTCGGAGTTTACGGCGCCATATTTCTCACTTCGATGATGGAGCAGACGGTTCCCGGAGCTGAGATGGATATGGATATGGAATCAGGAGCCTCAACACTGACTTTTAAAAACGTCGATACTGCAGCTCTATTCACGTCCATCGGGGAAACCCTTGACGGATCAGGTGATATGCCGGAAATTCCTTTTTCCCACATATCCGGAACCTTTGCCACCGATTCGGAAGGCAATCTCATTATGGATATCACCCTCGTGGGTGGCTCCATCAGCCGTCTCGAAATGGTAACCCAGGGTGAGGATGTGATTTCACTGAAAGCCAACGGTCGTGATTATATTCATCTGACAACCATGATGATGGATATGGGTCTGTAGAACTGAAAACCAAACCAGGAAAAGATCTACGATAACATTGGCGTATGTTACTCATCTGCGTCGCTTCGGGGACTTATATCCTTTGCATTATTCGAATCCTATCTCTTAAACTTTGAATGATACCGTTTCGCTATTAGCGGAGAGGCGTTAGGATGGAAACATGAAAAAAATGACATTAATCTTCGGAGTCCTGGCTTTTGCGGCAATTTCGACAAGTGCCCTGGAAGTCACCCTTGAATCCG
>JAUVIY010000332.1 GCA_030592625.1 Spirochaeta sp.
CGATGGCTTTGGCTATATCACCGGAAAATTTGATACCACCGTCGGCGATGACGGGTATCTCGTAGGGATCGCAGGCCTCCACCGCATCGGCTACGGCGGTGAATTGCGGAATGCCGATACCGGCAACGATACGGGTCGTACAGATCGATCCCGGACCGACACCAACCTTCACCGAGTCCGCACCGGCTTCAACCAGCCGCCTGGCACCATCCCCGTCGGCGATGTTCCCACCGATCAGGGGAATGTCCGGATAGGCTTTCTTGATTTCCGCAACAGATTTCAATACTTCAACAGATGCCCCATGAGCTGTATCAATAACGACGAAATCGACTCTGGATTCTGATAGAGCCGGCAGCCTGTCTTTCCAGTCATTTGGACTGATGGCGGCTCCGACAACGAGACGTCCGGCGGTATCGAGGGCGGCAGCGGGATAATCGCGGTGTTTTTCCATATCCCGGACGGTGATGAGTCCCGTGAGATGTCCCTCATCATCTATGACAGGGAGTTTCTCAATCCGGTATTTATCGAATTTCGCTCTGGCGGTTTCTTCGGTGGGCGTCCCGGTTTCAACGATGAGATCCCGGGTCATGACATCATCAACCATGTCCTCCGGATGAACATTGAAGTTCAGATCCCGTTTGGTAATGATCCCAACCACTTTCCCGTTGTCCAGGACCGGCAGTCCGGTGACTCCGGTTTCATCCATGGTTTTTCTTACTTCCGCAAGAGTGATACCCGTAGTAACGGTAACGGGATTCTCGATAACCCAGTTCAGAAAGCGTTTCACCCGGGCCACCTGCCTGGCCTGCTCCTTGGGGATGAGATTCCTGTGTATCACTCCGGCTCCTCCGTTGAGAGCCAGCGCGATGGCCATGCGGTCTTCGGTTACCGTATCCATGGCCGACGAGATGACGGGTACGTTAAGCCTGATGTTTTTAGTGAGATATGTTTCGACATTTGTTTTGCCCGGCTGGATTTCCGAATATGCCGGGGCCAGAAGAACGTCATCGTAACTGAGAGCTTCGCGGATTTCCATTATTCTTTCACCTTTTTCCTTATCTCCCCGGAAATGCGGGAATAACGTTCGGCAAGGTCTCGGGCCCTCCTGGAAGCCAACCCGTTGTATGACGCAGGATCACCGTAGAATGATTCGGCACTGATTCCGAGCACGGATTCCAGCCTGTCGGATAGAGCCTTCCATATATCAGGATTGTCTTCTTTAAGCACCTGCTGAAGGGGTTTCCCGGAAGAATCGGCATCGAGAGTCGCAATTCTGACAATCTCGTGAGCATCACCATAGCCGGAAAGAGCCAGAAGAATGTATGTCGGTTCCGCGAGGATGCCGTCACCCAGAGTGGAAAGATTTTCTTTCATCCTATCGTTCCGTACGGCAAGGCCGTCAACGATTTTCTTCATGCGGGCGGCTGCAGCCGCGAAACCTGCGATGTAGTCGGTGACAAAACGACCTGAGGCCGAATTGGTAAGATCCCGCTGATGCTCTGATATCTGATCCATGTAGAAGCTCATTATCCGAGGGGCGAACGCTTTCCACAGGCTCTTTACATGTTCACTGTTCCAGGGATTCCGTTTCTGCGGCATTGTGGACGACCCCACCTGTCCCTGACCGAAGGACTCGTTTACCTCTCCGATTTCCGAACGCTGGAGCTGCCGGAGGTCGTCCGCCAGATTCGCGATAATACCGAAAGCGACATTCACTTCAAGCAGAAGTCGGAGAAGATGTTCGGGTTCAACAATCTGATTCGCGTACTCAGCCCTTTTCAGCCCTAAAACGGTAAGATACTCATCTTCGAGTTTCTCCGGATCGGAGGTAATCAGGCTCGTGGCGTTGTAAGCTCCGACGGCACCAGCGAGTTTTCCCCGCAGATCTCCGGATCTTTTCTCGATTTCAACCACCGATTGCCCGAGTCTGGAAACATACTCTGCCATGGTGAACCCGAACGTGATGGGAACGGCCAGCTGCCCATGGGTTCTCCCGACCTGGGCTGTATCAGCTTCAGAACTGGTGATTTTTATCAAACTGTCCAGGAGATCGAGCAGTAGAGGAATGATCGTACCCCTCATGGCATCACGAATTCTCATGGCCATAGCTGTATCAAGGATGTCGACTGATGTGGCACCGAGATGAACCCAGGGTTTCAGTTCTTCAGGAACGTGTTTCTGAATAACATTGACAAGGGCACGGATATTATGCCTGGTAACCTCTTCTTCAGCGGCCACTTCCTCAGGACTCACCCTTTCTTCCAGTTCTTTGATAACAGCCAGGAGTTCGGGTGTATTATTGAAATGACTTTTGATGTGAACTCGAAGCAATGAAATTTCCGCCTTGACAAGATAGCGGACAGCTCCTTTTTCGCTGAGTGTCTCGGATAATGAATTGAAAAGGGCTTTATTGGCGGCCCAGTAACGATGATCCAGGGGCGAAATATTGAGAAACGGGTCTCTGTATTCCATTCGGAATCATGCCCGGAACGGCGTGCAGAATTCAAGTCCCGGTACTTCAGACACGAGCGCTTGACCAATGCGGCTCAACCCCGTTAGAGTCTTCTTCACCTGCGCCTGTCGTATAATGGTATTACCTTAGCCTTCCAAGCTAAAGACGTCGGTTCGATTCCGATCAGGCGCTGAAGCGTGAGGGCCGTGGGCAAGTGCAACTTGCACATGGCCGGCCCCTTATGAATTCAGGGTTTGAATGCGTCGTATTCAGAACGTGTATCGAAATCCCTGATAACACCTTCATGTCCCCAGGGAACTGTGATTGTCTCGTAATTCTCCAGAACCGCTCTCACCGGAGTTCCCGCAGGCAAAGCCTTGAGTTCGTCGACGATTTTACTGTCCATCAATACAGGATGTCCTCTCATCCCGGCAAATGAAGGTCTTATCACCATCCCACCTTCAATATCCGCCAGACATCGATAATCATCTCTTTTTATCAGCGGCATATCGGCCGGAACAATGAAAAAGCGTTCGGATTTTATCTTATCCAAAGCAGAGCAAACAGAAACATTCATTCCCTTCCTCCAACTCCGGGCCCTGACGAGAATCACATTGTCACAATCGTCACAATTCTCCAGAATCCGTTTAAGTCTGGAAAAACGGAATCCCCCTGAAACAATGACACGGCATCCAGCCGCTACAGCCTCGGAGATAACTTTTTCCACCATAGTAACATCTCCCCAGGGCAATCCGGGTTTCCAGCCACGCATACGGCGGGAGCGTCCGGCGGCAGGAATAATGCAGTCAGGCATGTATTTCAAAAGCGATTGATCCTTTTATGTTAGAATTTCATCAATTAACCCAGAGGTTCTTTCAAATTTACCATTTTGAAAGAACCTCGTCATGGGGTCGAATACTTAATTTATTATTATACAATAAATTAAGTATTCTAAAAGTC
>JAUVIY010000207.1 GCA_030592625.1 Spirochaeta sp.
AAGAATTGAGAATTGGGATAGCGAGTTCGGTGGATTGAAGCGAAACGCTCTTGTAGGGTGTTATATCTCTTAGATGGATATTACGGATCGGTGTTTCCTATTTGCTGTGAGGATTGTCCGGTTGTGTCGAGATTTGGAAGACGCAGGAGGTGTATGCCGAACTGTGTCTTGGCAATTGATGCGATCCGGGACATCTGTCGGGGCTAATCTTGAAGAAGCTCAGGGTGGGCAGAGCCGTGCTGATTTCCTTGCGAAGGTGTTTATCTCTCTCAAGGAAGCTCGCGAGACACTCTACTGGTTGAAACTCTTACCGGCAGCAGATCTCATACCTGAGGAATATCTCAAGGACATCACCAGAGAATCCAACGAGCTCATCTAATCAACGAAGAGTCGGATGAAACTATCTCCGACAAGACGATACCGTCAGACTCTTCATCGCTAATTCTTCATTCTCAATTCACTAATCGAGTCTACAAGCTCTATCATCATAATAACTTGAAAGTGTCGCACCAGTGCGACACTTTCATTTCACATTAGCCGCCGATGCCGATTCCGATAATGACAGGTCTCATATATCACTAAGGAATCACTGTCCAGTCGATGGGGACATGAATCGTATCAGCCAGGGATTCTATGGCTTGATCCGTATGATACAGCATCGGTGCTTTCCGGCAGACCAATCCGTCGTCGGAACGTATAAAGCGAACGGCATTATGATGTGCAGCTTCCAGGTTGAGGATTCCGCCCTCTTCGGTATCTTCCAGATGAATTTTCCCGTTGCAGAGGCAGAAATACACCGAATCTGTTTTTTCAACCTTTATGTAGAACACCGTTCCACGGACCGAGGCCGCAACGATAGGGGTTTCCACGAGCCAGGGTTTCCTGCGGGATAACCAGCGGGCTTTGGACTGAACCACAGCCAGTGCTCCATTGTTCAGTTTAAAAGTTTTTTCCGCAGCATTGAGGACAAGCCGGGTGTTTTCCTCGGCATTGAGAACACGGTATTCACCGAACTTGATTTCCACAAAGGAATCAGGGCCGGTAACGATAACATCATTGTCTTTCAACTCGAGGCCGATATCCGCAGCCTGACCGTTCACAGTGACGATTCCTTCCAGATACTGAATCTCACCTGCCGTCCCGCTGCCGATGGAAAAATCACCGCCTCCGCAGGAAATAAAGGTCAACAGAAAAAGACTCAATAAAACAGCATTCAGGATTCTCATTGATTCAGCATAACTGAATTCAGTTGAAATCCGCCAGAAGAAAACATAAGCTTTACCGGGTCTTTCCCGGGACCCTCCGGAACGGCTAAAATAAGCCCGCTATGTTGGATCTTAAATACATCAAAGAAAACGCCGAGGCCGTGAAGGCCAATATCGCCGCCCGATTCATGACCGCCGATGTCGATGAGGTGATACGCCTCTACGACCGCCGGAACGCCCTCATCACCGAAACCGATGAACTGCGTCGGCGCCGGAACGAGAATGCCAAGTCCATGAAAGGCAAGCTCGAACCCGAAGAGCGACAGAAGCTTATCGATGAAGGCAAGGGTCTCAAGGAGGCCATCGCCGCCGGGGAGTCGGAAACCGCCAAGGTAAAAGAGGCCCTGGAAGAGAAGGCGATCCGCATTCCCAATATGGCGCATCCCGACGTACCGGTGGGCAAGGAAGACAAGAACAACACCGAGATTTCCCGATCCGATGAACCGACAAAATTCGATTTCAAACCTAAAGATCATGTAAAACTGGCCGAAAACCTTGATCTGATCGATTTCGAGACCGGCGCCAAGGTATCGGGAAGCAAATTCTACTTCCTGAAGAACGAAGCGGTTCTGCTGGATCTGGCCCTCACCCGCTACGCCATGGACATCCTGGGCAAACACGGCTTCACCCTTACGATTACCCCGGACATCGCCCGGGAAGAAATCGCCGCCGGCATCGGATTCGTGCCCCGGGGGGATGAATCGAACATCTATACTCTGGAAGGCACCGGCACCTGTCTGGTGGGCACCGCCGAGATAACCCTTGGCGGCTATTATGCCGGTGATATCATCAATCTGGACGACGGCCCTATCCTGATGGCCGGGCTCTCCCACTGCTTCCGACGGGAAGCAGGTGCGGCAGGTCAATATTCCAAAGGTCTGTACAGGGTCCATCAATTCACCAAAATTGAGATGTTCGTCTACTCAAAAGCCGAGGATTCCGACGAACTCCTGGTAAAACTCAAGGAAATCGAAGAGGAAATCTTCAATGGACTGGGAATCCCCTTCCGGGTGGTCGACACCTGTACCGGCGACCTGGGCGCCCCGGCCTACCGCAAGTTTGACCTGGAAGCCTGGATGCCCGGCCGCGGTGAAAGGGGCGACTGGGGGGAAGTGACCAGCGCTTCCAACTGCACCGACTATCAGTCCCGCCGCCTGGGCATCCGCTACAGGGAAGACGGCAAAACCCGCCACGTCCACACCCTCAACGGCACCGCCGTCGCCATCTCCCGGGCCATTATCGCGGTCCTTGAGAACGGTCAGCGGGAAGATGGGTCGATTGCCGTTCCCGAGGCCCTTGTGCCCTACTGCGGATTCAGCGAGATACCCGCAAAAGGCTGATCCCCGGTTAAACAGTTCCCCGGCCGAGGCAGATCCCCGGCCGAATGGAGGCTTAACTTGTCCTTCGATTTTTCGAGATTGACCTCCTCCCGCCCCCCGTCTCCGATTGTCGTCGCCGAGATCGGCACGGCTCACGGCGGGAATCTGGCCCGCGGCCTGGAACTCATCGATGCCGCCTCCGATGCCGGGGCCGACATTGCCAAGGTACAGGTGGTCTTCGCCGACGAGATTCTGCCACCCGAGGCCGGACTGGTTCCCCTGCCCGGCGGTGATACGCCTCTTTTCGAGGTGTTCCGGAAACTCGAACGCCCTGTCGAATTCTACGCCGCCCTGGCCGAACGTGCCGCCGATCGGGGTATCGGATTCCTGGCCAGCCCTTTTGGAGAAAAGAGCGTCCGCCTCCTGGAAGAAATCGGTGTCGGCGCCTGGAAAGTCGCCTCTCCGGAACTGAATCATGAACCCCTCCTGGAACGGCTGGCCCGGACCGGCCTCCCCCTCATCCTGTCCACCGGCGTCTCCAGATCGGAGGACATCGAGAGGGCGCTGGAAGTCGTGGCAGGCGCCACCGGCGCCTCCACAGGCGAGGGCGCCCTGTCCCCCACCGGCGCCTCCCCCCCGGTAACCCTCCTCCACTGCCTTACCAATTACCCCGCCCCGGAGGAGGAGGCCAACCTGCGGCTCATCCCGACCCTGGCCGCCATGTTCGGCCGTCCGGTCGGTCTCTCAGACCATTCCCTCGACCCGGTCCTCCTCCCGTCTCTGGCCGTGGCTCTGGGTGCCGTGATGGTGGAGAAACACATCACCCTGGACCGGGCCGCCGGCGGCCTGGACGACCCGGTGGCCCTTACTCCTGATGCTTTCGCCGGGATGACGGCGGCGATTAAGAGATTCGCCCTGCCTGCGAGCTCCGATCCGGGCGGGGAACAGCCTCTCCCGATTATTGCTGCAGCTCCGGATTCGGATCATCTGGCCGCCGTAATTAATGAACTGGCGGCCGAATACGGCCGGGGTCGTGTGGAGGCCTGTCTCGGCGACGGCGTTAAGCGCCTGGCGGCTTCCGAGGAGGCTCACTACGGCCGGACGAATCGATCTCTACACGCCGTGGGTGCCCTGAAAGCCGGGACCGTCGTCACCCCGGAAAACAGCGCCCTGCTGCGGACCGAGAAAGTGCTCCGTCCGGGCATCGAGCCCAGATTCCGACTTCAGGTTTACGGGCGAGCCCTGGCGCGGGATGTCGCCCCGGGAGACGGCATTACCCTGGACGATCTGGAGAAATGAAAGACAAAATATCGTACCGGAATGCTTTCACTTTGGTATCGGTTGGTACCATTCTGCCGGCATTCTGATTCATTTCACGGCATTTGTCACACGTTGCATCGGCAGGAAAGAAGGAATAAGATTTCCATATGGCCGACGGATATGTCAAAGGATCCTTTGCAGTCGATCCGTTAAAGAAGTACAGCTATGCCGACTATCTCACCTGGCCGGACGATGAGCGTTGGGAAATCATCGAAGGTAAAGCCTGGGATATGAGTCCGGCTCCGACAACCAGTCACCAGATTATCGTTGTGGAATTAACAGTTATTTTGGGAAACTATCTCAAAGGAAAAAAATGCCGAGTCCTGGTGTCCCCCTTTGATGTCCGACTCCTCGATGAAGAATCCGATTCTGTTGTGCAACCCGATCTATCGGTGATTTGCGATCCCTCGAAACTCGATAAACAGGGATGCAAAGGTGCACCGGACATTGTCATCGAGATACTCTCCCCGTCCACGGCATTCAAGGATGAAACCCGCAAATTCAAGCTCTATGAAAAGCACAAGGTCAGGGAGTACTGGATCATCAATCCTGAAACCTATCACATCATGGTATACGCCCACACCGGCAGCGAATATGCCAAACCCGATTACTACCGGAAAAACGATATTCTCAAGAGTCAGGTACTGGAAGACCTCGAGATACCGCTGGCTGAAGTGTTCTCGGAGCTTGAATCTCTGGAAGAAACTGCAGACCGGAATTAACCCACCGATTGCAGCGTACTGCTGTCCATTTCACACGATTCAGATATAGTTCAATCATGACTCATCAATGCAGTGATGCCGACCTCCGATCCGCCCTCGATTCCATGATTCTCTCGGCCTCCGGATGGAGGAAGGTTTTCGGGGCAAAACCCGGGACAGCCGACCGGCTGCTGACCGTCGGGATGGGAGTCGCCTGGGGAACCTGGCTGAAAAACCGACTTGAGCGAGGCAGTGCGACGGTCCTGGTAGCCACAGACACACGGCCCACCGGTCCGGCACTCGCGGGCATGATGATACGGGGACTCAAATCCGTGGGATGCGAAGTGCGCTATATTGGTATCTCCGCCGCACCGGAAGCCATGGCCCGCTGCGGTAACGATAATGCCATCGACGCCTTCGCCTACGTTTCAGCCAGTCACAACCCCCTGGGGCACAATG
>JAUVIY010000430.1 GCA_030592625.1 Spirochaeta sp.
CCAGGTACGCAAATGTATGGTGATGCCCGACGAGGCGAATTCTCTTACCCGTACCAGGATTTCCGAATCCTTTTGCAGCCATGGATTTCGGGCTGCGATATCCGTGAGCAGTGTAATAACTTCATCCAGATCCGAATCGTAGGAAATATCCACCTTGTTGACGATGACGACTCGTCGATCCTTGTAGCTGTAGTTATGAATTGTGCCGCCGGTGAGCTGACTGTTGGGAATAATGAGGGTTTCATTCTCGAAGGTTAAGAGTTCGGTGTTCATCAGACGAATGTGCCTGATAATCCCCTCATATTCCCCGACGTGAATACGATCCCCTTCCTTTACCAGGCCCATGCTGATAAGGGTGATTCCGGCAAAAAAATCGGCTATAAGGGATTGGAGACCGAAGCCGATACCGATGCCCAGGACGCCGAAGAGAACGCCGATGGCCGACAGGTCGATACCGATAATCGATATGCCGAAGATGAACACCAGAACCATTACCGAGTATCGGAGCAGCCTCCCGATGGTAAAAGATTGCTCGGCATCCAGACCGAAACGTTTGAAGGCTCGTGATTCAAGACTGGCTGTAACAAGTTTGCCCGTCCAGGATGCGATGGCGATTACCGGAATGACGAGCAGCAGGGTTACGACGGAAATATTCGTGTTTCCACTGGAAAAGAACGGATTATTCAGAATACGGAAGAGATCTCCGATGGCTCCGTAGGCCTCGGCGCCCAGGAGTGACCCTGTGGACAGAAGAATCCCGATTAAAACAAAAATTCGGATGATTCGACGGGTCCATAACAGTACAAGTTTACGCCGGTTCTCCTCTTTGATATAACGGCGGGTGATACGCCGGATGAGTAAGGAGATGAGCAATGCGCCGATCAGAAAACTGACGACAGGAAGTGCGAACTTCAGCAGGAATTCCTGCAGACTGAACGGCAGTGTGAACGTACCGATGCTGATGGGCTGACTCAACCATTTCATCGCAATTATCCCTCCCTGACATATTCCCGGACTTTCCGGATCATCTTTTCATCGAGATATCCGGCGGTCAGACCTGCTTCCAGCAGATCTTCGATCCGAGCCCATGAATGAAGCCTGATTCCGGCCCGGGTCATATCCCTTCGTCCCTCGTCCCCGCGTTCAATGAGAACCACCAGGTCTTCGACTTTGAAACCCGCTTCTCGAAGTACAGCAGCGGCCTCACGTTTACTGCCTCCGGTGGTGATGAGATCGTCAAGCATTACGGCTGTATCACCGGGTTCCCAGACGCCTTCAACACGAGCACCGGACCCATGAGCCTTTTTCTCCAACCTGGGATAGATGAGGCTCATGCCGGTCGACAGAGCGGCGGCTGTGGCCAGAGGAAGGGCCGCCACGGGGATACCGGCGATATGATCGCCTTTGATATCGGCCAGAAGCCCGGCATATGCACGCCCACTCAGGGACAGCAGGCGGGTATCGGCCCCGATACGCCTCAGATCGATATAGAAAGGTGAAAGCTTTCCGGACTTCAGGGTAAACTCCCCGGTTTGAAAGGCACCGATTCGGAAGAGACCTTCCAGAAGTTCACGGCGCTCATCGGGATTCAAGACAGAGGACGGCGCAGTGCCGGACACTGTGACGCCGAACGGCGATGCGGAGTTCGGAGCGGAGAGTTTCGCTTCCCGGGCGGCATCCAGGACATCCCGCAGCTCACGGGCGGCCTCCGCCGGATTTTCGGCATCGGCCACTGAACGGCTTGCGGAAACCAGTACGCCGAAACCGTCGGAACGGGCACCCGCGGCTATGGCCTCATCGGCCTTGCCTCCCTGGGCGC
>JAUVIY010000051.1 GCA_030592625.1 Spirochaeta sp.
GCAGAAACCGAAGAGAGGATACTGGAGAACCTTTTCAGAATGCGCCGGGGAAGAACCACCTTGATGATATCTCACAGGGTTTCCGCCCTGTCCCGCTGTGATCGATGCATCGTGCTTGAAGACGGACTGGTGAGCTCAATAGGCACACATGAAGAACTTCTCACAAGAGACGGTTTCTATCGGGAAATCTCCGACTTACAGAAACTGGAACACATCGAGGAGGAAAGCGCATGAGCGGATCAGCCGATGAAATAATTCGCGGTTATTCTCCCGAAGTTATGAAGCGCCTCCTTGGCTATATAAAACCGTACAAGATTGCCGGGATGTTAACCCTCGTCGCACTTGTTCTGGCTACAGCGGCTGAACTCCTGCTGCCGATCGTAATGAAACTCACCCTGGACGACCATCTTCTCCGGCGCGAAAGTAGACTTTCCGTCGAGTCCGTTAAAGCGGCTGCCGCCGGTGAAGGACCGTTTGAACTGACTGAGGAATTGGCAGTCGACCTGCTGGGAGAAGGATTCCGCATCGGTGACAGTTTATTCGTCTCATCACAGGCTCTTTCAGATCTGCACAGCGAAGAGCGTGCCGCTGCCATGACAGCCGGATGGCTGGATATCGAAGACTGGTACGTGGTGATGAATCCTGATGATGATGCACTGAATGTGATCAATGGACATGCGGATGATTTCATCCGGGACGTTACAACCGATACTTTTGCAATCAGGATTTCCGACAGGGATACTTTGACGACAGATGAGCGCAGAGCTCTCCGTTCCGGTGATATTGCAGGTTTGAAGTCCCGCTCGCTGCAGTATCTCCTGCTTCTGTTTTCCGTACTCATATTCACCTTCGTACAGGTATACCAGGCATCATGGATCGGGCAGAAAATCATGGCTGACATCCGCCAGGGGCTCCTGGGACACATCATGCGGCAATCACTCAGATATCTGGGTCAGACACCGGTCGGCAGTCTGGTTTCACGGACAGCCAATGATGTGGAAACCATCAACGAATTCTTCACCAACGTCACCATTTCCTTCCTCAAAGACGGTGCCATCATGATCGGCGTCATCGCCGTTCTCTTTGCACTTGACAGCCGGTTGGCGCTTGTGACCCTGGTAACCGTGGTACCGACGTTCATCCTCATCGTCATATTCCAGAACAGGATGAGAGAAGCCTTCCGCCGGGTCCGTGCAAAGGTGAGTTCCGTGAATGCGTATCTTTCCGAAAGACTGGGAGGAATGGCCACTGTTCAGCTTTTCGATGCCGAAAAACGCAGTGGAGAGGAGTTCAACATCAGGGGCGGCGAATTACTCAATGCGGAACTGGGCCAGATGAAAATCATGGCGGTATTCCGCCCGTTGATCGACTTGATTGCCTCGGTAGCCGTCGCTCTTATTATCTGGTATTCCACGGGATTGCATGACTCAGGATTGTTAACCCTGGGTGTCCTCATCGCTTTTATTGAACTCATCCAGAAATTTTTCCAGCCGGTCAAGGACATTGCGGAGAAATTCAACATTCTTCAGTCCGCCATGGCTGGGGGAGAACGAATTTTCGCGATGATGGATACTGTCGATCGTATTCCCGATGGAGGTAATATCGAAGCAGCCTGTGACGAAGAACCGGTTTGTGGTGAAATCAAATTTGAGAATGTACTTTTTTCATATGTGCCGGGAGAGCCGGTGCTCAAGGGGTTGGATTTCCGGATAGATCCCGGTCAGACTGTCGCCGTAGTCGGTGCGACGGGAGCCGGTAAAACCACAATTGCCAATCTCATCACACGTCTCTGGGACCCCGATGAGGGCCGTGTACTCCTTGACGGGAAAGATGTGCGAAACAGACCGTTGCCGGAGCTACGCCGCTCTGTGCAGCCTGTGCAGCAGGATGTATTCCTGTTCGCCGGAACGGTTGCGGAAAATATCGATCTGGGACTGGGACTCTCCAGGGAAAAGATAATCGAGGCCGCTCTACTCTCCAGAGCCGATACGTTTATTCAAGCTCTACCAAAAGGCTATGATGCTGAAATCACCGAAGGTGCCGGAAATCTTTCCGCCGGTCAGCGACAGCTGATCGCTTTCGCCCGCATCATCGCACATAACCCCCGGGTGATTATTCTGGATGAGGCAACAGCGAACGTGGATACGGAAACTGAGACACTGCTCCAGGAAGGCCTGAAGCAGCTTCTGGAAGATAGAACGGCATTGATAATTGCTCACCGACTGTCAACTATCAGAATGGCGGATCGCATCATGGTTCTCGGTCATGGGAAACTGATTGAAGAAGGAACCCATACCGAGCTGCTGGAGCGGAATGGCGTCTATCACAATCTCTACCGACTTCAGTTTGCAGATGGGAAACAGGAGGAAGAAATCTCACTGTAACCGATTTACATGGTCCCGGTAGATAGAGGTATAATTAATTCAGGGGAGGTAATTTCAAAAATACTCGATTTTTGAAATTACCCAGACCTTTAGAATACATAATTTATTATATAATAATAAATTATGTATTCGACCCCATAACGAGGTTCTTTCAAAATGGTACTTTTGAAAGAACCTCAGGGATATTAATTCCCGGATGAATCAACATCAGCGAGCTGGTCACCTTGAAAAAATCCATACAAACGTCGGAAAACACGTCTCTCAAGAATCGGATCAAAGGAATCGCCGGGATTCCGAAGAAAGTGTTCAGATTCCTGGAAAACCATGACTGGCATATGGATGGTTTCGTCAACAACTTCATCGAAAGAGTTGAAACCTTCCAATCCCATATCCGCTATTACATCGTCGAAGGACGACCCGAAACCATATGGGACGGCTATACCGAAACGAATCCGATCGATATGTGGAAGGGCCCGATATCTCGTTTCGCTGCCATGTACGAACCGACCACAGGGATAATCCATACTGAGGAAAACCCTCCCGTTTCAGGTGTGAGCCCGGGACAGATTATGTTTCTATACTTAAGCATAGACAATTTCATTCATCGCTCGTCAGCTTTTCAGATATCTGAAATCAATTGTGACAAGCACCGGATCGTCTTCAATTACCTGAAACAGAACGCAACCATCGGAAGACAGGAAATTACACTGTTCCCTATTGATTCCGGTAATGACGTGATGACCCTCATTCATCACAGGGCCTGGTTCCGCGGTGCATCGAAATTCATTGATAGGGTATTCTACCCCCCTTACCATATCCGGGTAATCGATGAGTTCCATAAGCAAATCGCATCAATAAAAGGACTTCAATGGGTGACGACGACTTGCCGGAAGCTCAAAAAAAAGGGACTGTCCCTTCCGGACAATCCCTGCAATGAACCTTAATATCCTGAAACTGGTTTAGAAGTGAATCCTCACCATCAGGTCTCCGCCGATGGGTATGTCGCCCAGGTCGGAGGCGGTGAATGCATCGTCCCGTATCTTAACCTCTCCGTATAGCTCGAGGAACAGGAGATCCAGACCGGCACCGACGCTCAGATAGTGGTCGTAAAACTGTCCACCGACTTTCAGGAACTCAAAGAACGTGAAGTTGGCACCGAAACGCATATGCTCGAGGGTGCGGTACATGGCGCTCTCGAAATCATCACCGTTATCGGCCACATCCCGGGCATACCCGATTACGTTGTACATATCAAAGCTCAGCTTCGGATGGACAAATCGCCAGTCGGGCTGCCAGGTGATACCGGTATCCATATCCATGGTGAACTTGTAGACCAGGCTGTCCATGAGGTAGGCACCGGAATCGATCAATCCGAAGATACCATCGGCAGAATAGGGAGTATCAGTTTCGGTATAGCCGACCACATCGTTGAACACGACACCGATTCCAAGTGCCGGGGTGGGACGCCATACGGCACCGAGGTCGACGCCCCAGGTGTAACCGTAGTTGATTGTGTTCGGATCGTTGAGAAGTGTGTTGAAATCCTCAAAGCCAACAGGCGAAGTATTCCGCATCAGCATCCCGTAATTTCCTGAGATACCAAGAGCCAGCTTTCCTTCGAAGAGGTTGAAACCGCCACCGGCGATGACACCGAGCTCATTGTAGATGGTCTTCATGCCATAAACCTGGGTACCGGGATCCATGAAAGCCACACCCATGGCATGGTCATATATTCCTAATCCGAAGCCCTTGATGAGGAAACCGGTCTTGAAGCTTGCCAATGCATCAACTGTCACCTGTTCGGGAAGTCCTGAATAGAAATTGGTGTTAGTTCCATCCATAACTGTTTCGAAGTTGCTCTCGATTACCGCAATATCAGCGGGAGTGAGAGCTTCGACCGCATTTTGAACTGCAACGGGATCGGACCAGTCGAGAATGTCGGGGTCCATGGGCGTCGATCCGGGATCGGTACCCTGATCACCAAAAATCGCGTCCAGTAGAATAGGATCGATCATTCCAGAGTCCAATAATTCAATCATCGTTTGGCTGACATCCGCCAAGTTTTCGGTATCCAGACCGCCATCCATCATGCCCATGGCCATATCTGCCATGCTCATCATAAACTTAACATCATTGACTTTCGTCCTGGCGCCGACGCTCACGGACATTTCAAAACCGCTCTGGCCGGCGGCACCGGCGGGGTTTACAAACAGGGAATTGAATCCGCCCCGTTCACCGACATAAGGATCCGAAGTTTTCTTCTCGTCTTCAAAAAGAGTTCCGGCAAAGAGCATTACCGGTAAAAAAATCAAAACAATTAAAATAATGATGGTGCGGTTATTCACGAGTGTACCTCCAGACCGGTTCGTATACCGATCAGCATTGCCGCCGCAGCGACGAAGAAATTAAGAGCAAACAGTGTGCCAAGGGTACTTTTCGTTCTTAAGATGTTTTTACATATCATACCTAAACTCTATCACGACCAATTAAACACGTCCAAGCACAATATCTGTTTCTTCCGTTTTTTGGGGATGTTATACTTTTCCATACAGCACATATTATTCTTTTACTAATCGATATTTATGAAATCGGCGGATTGAATGAATGAAACAGGCAGGAAATCGAGCAACACAGTGGTACAGGGGCCTGGCGGCTGTTTTGTAATCGCTCAGCCCCGGCAACCACTGAGCCCTTTCATGAATTGGAAAGGGACCATCCTATGAGAAAATGGGACAGCCCTTTTCATACCTGATGACAAGTAGCGTCAGGCAACGCGGTTTGCAATATCAACCATCATATAGTTCAGGAAATCATCGGCCAGATCGTCGGTTTTGCCTTTATTGGATCGCAGGATGGTGTTAAGGCCGTAGATAATGGCCGATGCCACAGGAACGGCGATTTCAGGACGACGGCCGTTCTTCTTGAGAACATCCATCAGGGTATCCCGGAGAATCCCGTGAATGTCATCGGCAACCTTCTGGTATTTTGTTCCGGTACTACCGCCGAACAGGGTGAGCCATTCCGAACGATGATCCTTCTGGAGTTCCTTGAAGCTATCCAATAGGTAATTGAGCCGGGCTTCCGGCTCTTCGGGCATATTGGTCTTCAGAGTCTTAATCTCATCGAAAAGATTTCCGATGATAGCACCGTAAAGTTCTTCCTTGTTTTTATAATAGCGGTAAAGATTCCCGACGGTCATATTCGCGCTGGATGCAATGGAACGCATTGACGCTTTTTCAAAACCGCACTTCTTGAATTCACGGCGAGCCGATTTGATGATTCTCTGTCGAACTTCTTCTTTTAAAACCTGCATATTGATGCCTCCAAACTTGATTTCTTTGAACGCCATTAAAGCTACCCGATCAGAGAGCAAACGTCCAATGTTGAGAAGCTCGGGCTAAGGTGAGTGAGAACACATGTTCTCATTAGAGTCTTCACGCAAAACGCAAGAAAGACACCCCTCCAGGACTTCCCGATCGTGCTGGGCCACTCTAAAGATCGTTGACGGCCAATAGAGACTAACTTGCACAAGTTTCATGCAAGTTAGTCAACTTTAATCATCAGCAGTATATATTATCTTAATCATAGAATCAACAAAAAATCATACATAACACACAATATAATTCACGACGTTTCACTTTTCGTCTTTCCATATTGAACATTCGGTTGTTTTTCACAATTGTTCACACTGAAAACTCGCAAAATCACCACTGGTCGCATTACGCTCGTCTTCATATACTGCGGATACGGAATGAGAGGGCATGAAGACAGTACTTGTATTCGGCACATTCGATGTTATACACCCCGGTCATCAATGGTTTCTCCGCAATGCGGCAAAACATGGGAACCGGCTTGTCGCCGTCGTTTCCCGGGATACCTTTGTTCGCGAATGGAAAGGAGCAGCTCCTGTAAAGGATGAAAAGGCCAGGATTGAAGCTCTTGAATTATCGGGATTGGTGGATCAAGCCGTTCTGGCTGATCCTGAAATCCGCACATACGGCGTCGTTCTCGATATAAAGCCGGATGTCATCTGTCTGGGTCATGATCAGGGAGCATTGATGGATGACCTCGAAGCCTGGATCGATCGTATCGGGGGCAGCCCGCCTGATATTCATATACTGCCTCCCTGGAAACGAAAGATATTCAGTTCTACGAGAAGGAACAGGGTGCTGCAGGGAGCAGGTGGAGATAATACTTCGACTGCCTGGATTCTCTCGATGCTGATGATTGTCGCCATGATATTCTTCGGATTCAGCTGGGTGTCGGGAAAACGGATCAGTTCGATCGCTCCGCCTGCAACATTGGCATTTATCCGTTTCGCACTCACAGCATTCTGTTTTCTTCCATTGATGATCGGAAAACGCCTTCCAGGTATATCAAAGGGCAGGAAAACAGCAGGATGGCTCTGGTCCATTGCGGCAGCATTAGCGATTTCCGCATATAACCTGCTGTTTTTCATTGGACTGGGATCGGGCCTGGCAGGTAAAGGCGGTCTCATCGTCACGACACTGAATCCCTTATTTACCTTTCTCATAGTCATTCTGACCAGTAAAAACCGACCCCGGAGATCCGCCGTTGCGGGAATTACCGTCGGAATAATCGGCGGTGTACTGCTGTTGGAACCTTGGCGCTACACACTTGCAGAACTGGCCGATTCGGGGAATCTGGCATTCCTGATTGCGGCTCTCGCCTGGTCGTTGCTCACGCTGATAAGCCGTAAGGCTCAGAGTATCCTGGGATTCAGATGTTTCAACCTGAGGTTATATACGATTGCAACAATACTCGTGATGCCGTTTGCCTATGCCGAGACAGGCGGGCAATTACCGACAGGAATGGACCTGGCATTCTGGGGCGACATGATTTTTATCAGCGCTGCGGTTGGGGCTTTCGGAACCGGTGTTTATTTCCTGACCGCTTCCAGGCTTGGAGCGGCCAGAGGAAGCGCGTTCACCTATCTGGTACCGGTATCCGCACTCATCTTCACCGCCGTCCTTCTCGGCGAGAAACCTGAACCTGTGATGATTGTCGGTGGACTGCTTGCAATATCAGCCGTTCTGCTGATCAATAGACCGACACATAATCGGTGCACTGAGCCCTGAGAACCCTCCCTATTCCACTGTGGATACATCGTCTGTGATTGCTGAATTCGGCTTCCCGTGATTCACAGACTCCTAGCCGTTTTCTCTCCTTCTGTTAATGATTCTGGTAAACAGGGCGGGTTTTTTCCTTCCGGGTTTCCCGGCATTCCCCATCAATCGGGCAAGAATGGAAAGATCTTCGGAACGTTCAAGCAGTAACCGGATCATCACCATCAGGGGCACCGATAACAGCATTCCGGGGATTCCCCAGATATAACCCCAGAAGAGAAGACCGAAGATAACGGTGACGGTATTCAAGCGCAGTCGGCTACCCATCACCATGGGTTCGATGATGCTTCCGATAATGAATTGGGATATTCCAAGCAGGATACCGAGCCCCAGGATGAGACCGAAGTTGTCGAATTGAATAATGGCCATGAAAATCGGTAACACCGTAGCCACCATGCTGCCGATTGAAGGGATATAGTTTAAAAGGAACGCCATGAAACCCCAGAAGAGTGCGAACTGCAGACCGAAAGCCCAGCAGATAAGACCGACGGAAAAACCGGTAGCCATACTGATCATCGTCTTGATACCTATATAGGCGGAGATACTCTCCTGAGTCATATCCCACACCTGACGGGCATCACCCGATTCACCGGGCCCTGTAACGTACTCGATATAAGCCCTGTACCCCGTGGCACTGGATATAAGAATGAGATAATAGACAAGAAATAAAATCGATGATGAACCAACACTGCCCAAAACACCAAGTACAGAACCGATCAGTCCCGCAATATTGGCCGGAGAGATGACATCATTCAGTTGTGCCTGCAGAATATCAACATTGATTCCGGGTATCGTATCCCCAACCCAGACAAGTGCTGCATTAACCCTTCTGCTGAACTGCCCGGCCAGGAAATCCTGATCCCTAATAAGCTGTTCCACGGTACCGCTGATCATAGTGATAACCAACCAGAGGATCGCCAACGTGAGGATGGCTACCAGCAAGGTAATCAGAAACCGGGGGATACGCCGTTTCTCAAGAAAATTCACCAGTGGAAGATTCAGTATGGTCAACAGACCAGCCAATGCCAGGGGAATCAAGAGCCCGGAAAGTTCCTTGAGAACGTTAAAAACGACGATGATAAGCAGAATAAGCAGGATATTCCGGATGCTTTTCGAATAATCTCCCATGACGGCACACTCCTCTTCGAATGAATCATAATCATAAAATTAACAGAGGTAATTTCAAAAATCGAGCATTTTTGAAATTACCCAGACCTTTAGAATACTTAATTTATTATTATATAATAAATTAAGTATTCGACCCCATGACGAGATTCTTGCAAAATGGTAATTTTGAAAGAACCTCAACCGTCTTCCAGATAACGATATCTTCAATGGATTCTCCGAACCCATCGTATTTCCGCTTCGAAGTCACCGGCAGATGCCGGCCCATCATTCCAGTCCCTCATAAGATCCCCGATGAATATTGAGAGGATAAACCGATTTCTCCCGATATCCCATCTCCCCTTGATACGAATATCCAACAGCAGAGGACCGTGTTCCTTGTGAAATTCCACAAAAGTCTCCATCAACCACGATCCTTGAGCTGGAAAAGCATTCTCCAACTTTATCGCCCAGCTTTCCTGCGGCTCCAATGTTCCAAGCAAGCCCAAATGAAGAAAATTGCGGTCCCAGATTATTCGTCCTTTTATACGTCGACATGCAGGTATATCAATCTCGCTTTGTCTTGAGAATATTCGGTTCCAGTCACTTTCCAGGGATACCTGGGCTTCACCGAATCGCCACCCGAGCGCAACGCTCCCTTCATCTGTATAAAAACGAGATTCCGGGTACAAAATCTCAGCACCGGCCTCATAATCAATTGTAAACTGGAAACCTCGTGCCGGCCTGTAACGGCAATCAAAAGCACTCCCAATTGGTACATCGATCCGATCTCCATCTGCATTCCGGAAAAACGGTGACGAAGATACTGTCCTTGACCGAACTCTCCATGGTCCTGAGGAATGTCCCAGAGAGATTGCTGCAAGCCACCCCGGCCTGAGGTTGACACCACCCGACATCATCAGAGTCAGTCCGATGCTGCCTTCATGTATCACATGCTTCAATCGACCGGAAACAAGGCCGAAAGGTCCGTCAGGCCTCCAGGGATAATCGGGATACCAGACATCGTCGCTAATAACTTCACGGAGCAGTCCCGCTTCACCAAGAATTTCAAATATCCAGGATTCCGTAGACACCGGTACAGCCCAGAGGACACCGGCATCGATATCCTCACGTCTTTCCCACACGACTCCGGCACGTGAATTCCAGGGCATTAAGGCCAAACCGATCCTTGAAAGTGAAAGTGATCTGAGATCGGCACGGAATAAGGTTCTCTCCGACAGCCTGGAAAGGGAATCGTGTCCCGGATTCCTGACTTCCGCTGCAAGCCCTGCATCTCCCAGATGGCCGATAGAAAAACCAGCCGTATTCAATCCGGCAAGTACATCCGGAATTTCACTCGGAGATAAACGACATGAGGTGCCGACGGATACCGTTGGACTCGTGTACAACAGCAATCCCCGCCATCGCTGCACTCCGTCCAGGGTTAACGAGAACTCGATATTATCACCTGATAATGAAAGCGCCGCCAGAGTCAACAACAGTACAAAAAGAAAGTGTCTCATGCCCCATTTGACTGCTCGAAAGACGTCCCTGCTTCAAACTCCGTACTTGCTTCTATGACCGACGCTATGAGAAAATAAACTTAGAGTATTCCTTTGCGCCGCGTTACTATCCATTCAACGCTACGCCATCTGCTTCGGAGGCATTATCTATGGTCATTCTCACACTCAATTGCGGTAGTTCCTCCGCTAAATACCAAGTGTACGATTGGGACAACAAGGATGTTATAGGTGTCGGAATCGTGGAACGGATCGGACAGGAAATATCCAATATAGAACAGAAGGCACCGGACAAGGATGATTATGAATACCAGAAATCCTGTCCCGATCACAAAGCGGCGGTAGCATGGATTATGCAAACCCTGGTGGATCCGGATCATGGCTGTATGAAGGACATGAGCTCTATTAAAGCCGTAGGGCATCGTATGGTTCACGGTGCCGAAGCTTTCACAAAATCCGTTATCGTCAACGACGAGGTGCTGGCTGATTTTGAATCCTTCAACCAGTTGGCACCTCTACACAATCCGGCCAATATCACCGGAATCCGGGCTGCGCAGGAAGTGCTGCCCGACATACCTCATTGTGCCATAATGGATACAGCATGGCATCAGACTATGCCGGCCACCAGCTACATGTACGCACTGCCCTACAATTGGTATAAGGAACATAAGGTGAGGCGCTACGGTTTCCACGGAACCAGCTATATCTATACCGCAAAACGGGCTTCCGTCCTCCTCGGCAAGGATCCCATGAAGACCAATCTTATTATCGCACATATCGGGAACGGATCATCCATCTGCGCCGTCAAGGACGGTAAGAGTTATGACACATCAATGGGTATGACTCCCCTGGAAGGCCTGATGATGGGCACCCGTTCGGGTGATATCGACCCGGCTATCGTCACCTACATGATGCAGCAGGAGAATCTGACCCCTGACGCCATGGATTCAACCCTCAATAAAAAGAGTGGAGTCCTGGGGATCACCGAAAAGTTCATCGATCGCCGTGATGTGCATGCAGGTGTTGAAAAGGGAGACGAACGTTGTACCCTGGCCCAGGATCTGGAAACCTACAGGATCCGCAAATACGTCGGTGCCTACTACGCTGCCGTCGGCCGTCTTGACGCCATCGTTTTCACCGCAGGTGTCGGAGAGATGAATCCCACATATCGATGGAAGTCCCTGAAGGGTCTCGAAGCCCTGGGCATCAAGATCGATGAAAAGAAAAATGCCGTTTCCCGGAGCCGGAACGCCGAAACCTGCATATCCACCGACAATTCTCCGGTGAAGGTATTCGTCATTCCCACCGACGAGGAACTGGTGATGACCGAGGATGCCTACGCACTGATGAATGGCACCTATGACGTCCATACATCGTTCACCTACTCCTTCCAGAGCCCTGATTACCGGAACAAGACTAGAGATGCGGCTCTACCAGGTGATATCGCGAAAACTCCTGAACTTGAGGGAATCCTGATAAAATGAAGGAACGGCGACCGATCCGGATTTTCATCCCCAATACGATAACCCTGATCAATCTGGCCATCGGTTGTCTTGCGATAATGGAAGCCTGGAACGGTCGGTTCACATTTGCCGCGGTGTACATACTGATTTGTGCCGTTCTTGATTTCCTCGACGGTTACGTGGCCAGAATGCTCAAAGCTTATTCGGAAATCGGTAAGCAGCTCGACTCATTGGCCGATCTGGTAAGTTTTGGTGTCGCACCGGCGGCAATAGTCAC
>JAUVIY010000403.1 GCA_030592625.1 Spirochaeta sp.
CGCTGGCGGCTTTAATGATCGGAATCGCCGGTAATGCCGCAGCTCCGCCGGTAGTGGCGGCGACGGGATTCATCTCCGCCCTGCTCATGTTTTTCTTCATGAACGATACCGGGAAGCATTAACCCGCGGGCGTGCCAGAGGTCAACAGGCTCAAAAAACTGGAAATGGCCGGCCGATTAATCATACTTGTTCATTATGAATACAAAACAAAATCGGCTTCGCCGAGGTATATTCGGATTAATCGTCATCATCGCTCTGACGGGAAGCGGCTGCCTGGGTGTATTTCAGGAAATATCGATTAACCCCGACGGTAAAATAGAAACCCAGGTACGTTTCTCCATAAGTAAGGCCATGATGACGGCTCTGGATGGAATGGGCGGAGAACCGACGGAAACCGATGAGATATTTAATCTGGACGAAGGTCCTGTTAATCCTGAAGAGATTCCAGGTCTCACCAATGTCGTCGTGGAGAAACTGGACAACGATGTGGATGTGGGTATCAGATTCAGCGGTACTCTGAGCAAGCTTCCTGCAGGAATCGGTCCCGAAGACGCTCCTTTCATTCCATTCGACGAGGGAAACACAATCATCATCGGACTGCCTTCCATGGAAGAGGAAGAGGATGCTCCTTCGGATCCTCAGGCGGATGAAATGGCGGCCTTGTTCTTTGCCAGCACAAGATATCAGCTGGTTCTGGACAAGGCTCTCTATCCGGAAGTGTACTCGGCCAGGGTTATGGTTGGTGATGTCAAGTTCCCGGCATCGGTAACCGAACTGGCGGGAAGCTGGCTGGTGGAGTTCCCATTCGTCACCTGGATGCAGGCAACGAATGGGTGTTTGCTGGTTGTGGAACTGTAACCGATAGAGCGGTATAGGAGTTGTTCGCCGACAATATAATTATCTGTTCACTCCATCAGCCGGCACCTCAAATGGCACAATGTTATGAAAGTACATAAATCCTTACCACACAACGAAAAAGTTATTCATCAGTGACTCGACACAGCCTGTAATTCCTCACTTCGAAAAAGTTACATGTTATTTTTGTCATCTTATCTACAAAAACAACCTATAACCGGTTCACAGATTCTCCACATTCAACTCCTAAATTTCAAATCAGTAATCGCAGGCTTCAGCAACCGGCGAGAACTTTTTCATAGATCCCTCCTATTCAGTGGTTGACCGGGCTGTACGTAGTACAGTCCGGTTTTTAGAAAATTCAAATTCATTAAATAACTCGCAATAAAAACTGTTAACGTTGTATGATAGATTCGATTCATATGACAAGTCGAATACCGGAACCGGAGTTTATCAATTTCCAGTCACTTCCTGACATTGATCCGGAACTGATTATCAAATCAGGTCTGGCACTTCTCCCACGCCTTTCGAAAGAAGACAATTCGTCAGACCAGGCCTATGTCCGTTACCGAATCGGCATCGCCAGAATTACACGAGGGGAATACGAGTCGGCATTCCGTTCGCTTTCCGAAGCCCGGCAGCTTCATGACAATATCGGAGATATGGAAGGAGTCCTCAGAGATCAGCTGGCTTTCGGCATCATCTACAGCTTATCGGAACAGCCGGAAGTGGCATTCGAAACATTTCTTTCCATCCGGGAAAAAGCCCGTGATCTGGATCTGCCGGAAATTGAAGAAGTCGCCGACTGCAATATGGGTCGAATCTGCTGCGATCAAAAAAGGTTCGATGAAGGCATGGGGTTTCTGAACACCGCTCTCAAACTGATTAAAGGAACAGGTAACAGAGACCATAAAGCGGCGGTTCTGCACGAACTGGGACGGATCGCATTGAACCAGGGACATCTTGAAACGGCTGCACAATACCTTGAAGAAGCCAATCACATCGTCTCTGCAGAACAAGAGAGTTTCAGTTATGAGTTTCTGATTTCCCTCGGCGAACTCTATACACTTTCTTCCCGATTTGAAGAAGCCTCAAAATATCTGACAAGCGCTCTGGACTTATGCCGGCAGCACGGTATTCGTCATGGCGAAATCCAGGCACTTTATCAACTCGGGAATTTTTACTATGAGACAGGGGATTCGGAAAAAGCTTCAGAATATTGGAAGAACTGTTACAAGCTCACCGATTCCCTCAACATTCGTCAATACAGGATATTAAGCGGAGAGCGTCTGGTTGACTATTACCGCCAAAGCGGAAAACACGAACAAGCCCTGGACTGCCTTGAAAAAATCCGGTGTGAAGAGCGTAAGGACCGCAATGAGAGGCTGCACCATACCATCAGTGTTTACGATCAAAGTATGCGGATTGACGATCTAGAGCAGGAGATGCATGCCTGGCGGCGCCGATCCGGTGAGCTTGAAAAAATCCGAAGTAACAGGGAAGAATCCATTCGTGAATTGGAAACTATCAAGGAAATCGGA
>JAUVIY010000242.1 GCA_030592625.1 Spirochaeta sp.
ATCCGGTAACCCAGAACGGGTCACTTGTTGCCATACCTTATGAAACGGGTACCCTGCTCTCCTCCGTTGACCGAGTCGACAGGCTGGAAACAATTTATGAACCGGAGAACTGGGAACCGTACAAGGAGGCCGTTGGCGGCCTCCTTGGGCATCCAGTTGATTTCATCCTAAGGCTCGATACCTCGAGTTTCGAGCGGCTTGTTGATCATCTGGGAGGAATCGATGTCTTCATTCCCAAAGTCGTAGATGATACGGTAAACGGAGTCAGATATCTGTTCCCTCCCGGCAGTGTCGAACTGGATGGAGCAAAAGCGCGAGCCTACATAGAGTACAGGCCCCAGGGGGAAGTAATCTCTGAAAGAACTGAGAGGGAACACCGAATCACTCAATCATTGCTTCAATCATTGGGCGAACTCAGCAACCTTCTGTTGTCCGATGAAGTTTTTCCCTATGTTCGGGACATCATTGACTCTGATTTAGACGACAGGAGTCTTGCAACCTTTATCAGCGCCATGTCATCGATGGATACCGAGCGTCTGGTATTTCAGGGAATACTGGGCAATCGGCGTTCTCTGGACGGCAAAGAAGTTCTGTTCCCCTACTATGATGGAAAGCTGATAAAGGAAACCATTCAGCGGATCATGGAAACTCTTGTCCGAACGGATATCTTCGGTGAAGACCTGCTGACTGTCAGAATCGAGATACTGAACGGTACCAGTGTGACCGGTCTTGCGTCGAGAACGGCACAATTATATAAAAGTTACGGTTTTCGAATCGCTTCTGTAATGAATGCCGAGCGTAATGACTATGAAAGGACGGTAGTCCTGGATCGCCGTGGAAGCCCGGATGCTGCAAAAAGGGTCGCCGAATTGATCCGATGCGAACAGATTCATTCACAGATAGAAGAAAACAGGGATGAGACAATTGATGTCACTATCATCCTGGGGAAGGACTTTGATGGACGCTACATCAAGAAATAACGCTTTGGAAATTTGCGCTTTACTTAAAGAAAGAAGTGCCATGGATGTCATCGGGCTTGAAATGGGGCCTGGCTGTTCCTGGGCATCTCATCTTGTCATCGGTACCATAACCAGTCGGGTACACATGCAGGGCTTGAGCTCTACGGTGAAGGATAAAATACGTGAATTGGGCATGGAAACCAGAAGCGGAGGAAAGAAATCCGATGAAAGTTCCTGGAGAATCATTGACGGTGGAGATGTTGTGGTAAGCCTGATGGATACTGAAGCCAGGAATTATTACGCTTTGGAGGAACGATGGTTTGAAGCCGAGGTGATCTTCGGTGCCACTGGAAATACTCAATCAAACGAAAGCAAAACAGCGGTTTCGCAATCAGCAGCGTACCGCAGGCAGAGCCGAGGAACGTTGCGACAAAAGCGAAATTGCGAGCAGTGAAGGGGTAGTTTCATTCCTGAGCGAGTGATGGGTGAAAGGCGGAGAAAAACTGAAGCCTTTCAATCATCTTCCAGCTCGTCGTAATCGGCCATTTCGTCGGATTGAGTAGCCTGTACCGCAGGTTCGTCTTCCCAGTGACTGTCCCAGTCGGCTTCATCTGCATCATCGAGCTCGTCAGCCGGCATATCGGTAATACCGTCGTCGTACTCGAAATCAATGCTGCGGTCGTACGGATCGACGCTATCGTCAAAGACGTCGTTCTCGTCGGTCTGCATGAAATGCTCCCTCGGACGGAATATCCGTACATTAGAATCTTTAACGTCGACCGTCAATCCCGGGAAGGTACGGGGTACCAGTGTCGGACATGGCAACACATACTCTACTGACCCTGACTTTGGCGGAAGATCTGTGTAACGATGGCGATGTAACTTCCCGGGCAATATTCAGTGATGAAACGGGGAAAGCCCGACTGATGGCCAAGGAAACCTCGTCCCGGGGCTGCCATTATCTTTCGAGCTGACTACTTGATTGACGATGCCGGCATCATTACAATTGTAGTCCGGTAACCGCTCCAGGAGGACGGGCATGGACATCACTGATATCCGCATCAGGAAGGTAAACGCCGACGGGAAGTTGAAAGCTTATGTAACCGTGACTTTTGATGATTCTTTTGTCGTACACAACGTGAAGATAATCGAAGGGGAAAACGGTGTTTTCATTGCTATGCCCAGCCGCAAGACCAAGAGCGGCGAGTACAAAGATGTAGCTCATCCCATCAATACTTCATTCCGGACTCGATTACAGGACCGGATACTCGAAGAATATGAGAAGATGGGGGAAGCCATGGAAACCGCCGCAGGTGAAAGCGGAAAATACTAAAAGAGCGAACACCAAATCCGATAGGACGTCGGCAAGCGGTAAGCCACCGGGTTTTGATCCCGGCATTCGCAGGTTCGATTCCTGCCGTCCTAGCTAAGCATTAAATTCCGTTACGACGGAGGAGCGAGAATCTCATGGATAGTATGCAGCTGGTCGTAGAAAAACGTGAAGCTTCCAACAAGGGAGCGGCCAGAGAACTTCGGAGGAACGGGCGGATTCCCGCTGTCCTCTATGGAGAAGGTGAGCCCAAGGCCGTCAGTGTTAACGCCAGGGACTGGGCTCTCAGGTTTCAGAATACTACAAGCAATACGATTGTTAAGCTGAAACTCGACAAGGATGAACATAATGTTCTCATCAAAGATACCCAGGATGATATCCTGTCCGGCACTGTGAAACACATTGACTTTTATGCAATCCAAGCCGGAAAGAAACTGACAACTTTGATTCCGATACACCTCGAAGGTATACCTCATGGTGTCAAGGAAGGTGGTATCCTGGAGCACAAGATCGAGGAACTGGAAGTCACCTGTCTACCCGAGGATATGCCGGAGAATTTCTCCATTGATATCTCACATCTCGGAGTTGGTGAATCCATGCATATCAGCGAGCTGACAATCCCCGAGGGAGTCGAAGTCCGTACTGATACGTCTCTGACACTTGTCGTAATCACTCACGCCAAGATAGTTGTCGAAGAGGTTGAAGAGGGCGAAGAAGAAATTGAAGGCGAAGTTGAAGGCGAAGGCGATGAAGTTGCTGAAGGGGCCGGTGCCGAGGAGTAACCATTCCTCTCCCATGGTTATCATGGGATTGGGTAATCCAGGTCCGCGATATGAACGAACCCGGCACAATGTCGGTTATCATGTTACGGACTTTATTATGCAAGAGCCGCCTGTGCGATTTCGCAGGCGGCTCTTTAAGTCTTACCTCCATTCTTCCATACCCGGCGAGACAGACAGGCGTTCATTGCTGATGGTCCGATTCACCGGCTTTATGAACCGTTCTGGAGAAATCATTCCTGCATTGATGCACCGCTATGGGGTTACCGCAGAGGATATCATCGTCATTGTTGATAATATGGATCTGCAGCCCGGTGTCTGCAGACTGAAAAAAGGTGGAGGTAATGCCGGACATAACGGACTGAAATCCTTGATACGTTACATGGGGGACGGGGCTTTCTACCGTCTTTACATCGGTATAGGGCGGCCTTCACCTGGTATTGATGTCGTCGATTATGTCCTGGGTGAGCCTGGCGGCACAGAGGCCCTGGACATCACTAAAACATGCTTACGCGCCGCTGCTTCAATCAAGGAGCTGGCTTACAAGCCGTTTACCGAAGTCATGGAAGAGCTCAACCGCCGTGAACCTTGAAAAAAGTGTCTCCGACGCGCTGCACCGTCTGGGACTGCCCGGAGACGCCTTTTGTATCATCGCGCTATCCGGTGGCGGTGATTCGGTGGCTCTTCTGGATCTGGTTTCTAATATCACCGATTCATATCCCATCACAATCCATGCGGCAAGAGTCGTTCATGGTATTCGGACGCCTGAAGTCGAAGAGAAAGAAAACATTCTCTGCAGGGAACTATGTCTTGAAAGAAACATTCCGTTCAGGGTACTCGTCTCTACTGGTGATACTGTAGCTGATATTGAAGCACGATACGGTTGTGGTCCGGAACAGGCGGCCAGGGAAGTTCGTCGGGGACTGCTCAGAAGCTTCATGAAAGAAATCAGTGCCGAGTGCATTCTTTTCGGGCATACCGCCGACGATAGACTGGAAACCGTATTCATGAGGTTGCTGTCCGGATCCGGTCCCGAAGGTTTGATGGGGATTTCCCCCGGTAATGATGGTTTCCTGAGACCGTTGATCGGTATAACCCGTTCCGAATTGAGAGATTATCTCATATCCAGAGATATTCAATGGGCTGATGATTCAACCAATGCTGAGAATATCTACAGACGCAACAGGGTGAGAAATGAACTGATTCCCCTTATATCGGAAATCTTCCCTGGCTGGGGAACGGCGCTCAATGTCCTTGGAGAACGATCCCTTGAGGCCTCGGAGTCTTTGAATCGAGCCGCTTCCGAACAGCTGCATGAGATAGTCGGAGAGGGCCGGTGCTCCTGGAATGAGAAGGAGTGGGATTCGGCCTCGGAATACTCGAAAGCCCTGGCCCTCTGGAAAGCCTTCAACCATCTGGATGACTCAGGCATCCCCGACCGGCGTTTCCCCTGGCGAAGCCTGAAAGAAGCCCGTAAT
>JAUVIY010000298.1 GCA_030592625.1 Spirochaeta sp.
ATTAAAACCGCAAACGGTTCCAAAAGAGGAAAAACGGGAACAAGTCTGGAGAAGATTAGAAGTCACATGATGGCTTGTCATAAGATGGCAGGTCACGGGATATCGGGAATCATTCCCCTTTCGGAAGCCCTGTTCGGTGATCCGGCAGAGGTCAAAATCAACAATCATTTTCTGGATCTTCTGAGTTCCGCCCTGATTATCGACGGCGGGCTTATTGATGGAACAATCAGCAGTGAAACCGTATCCCTGGCATCCGCTCTTTCGGAACTTTTTCATGAGATGGAGCCTTATATCGAGTTTTCAGTCGGGTTGGACAAACCTCTGATTTCACTCACCGAACCCTACATGCAGAGTGCTTTTCAGGATATAGCCCATAAGTCGGTTAAAGAGAGGCTGGAAAACCTCAAAGACCGGACCGGCCGGTGGGGATATGCCGATTTGATACGGCGGGTTGCCGACAGGGTGGCGGAGCCTGAGTCCCCATTACTTCCGATACTGAGAAAGCGTTTCGGAGCCGCTCTTATCGATGAGTTTCAGGATACCGACCCCAGGCAGTGGAAACTCTTCAACACTATTTTTGGCGGGCCGGAAGGTGAGCCGGGCGGCAGACATGTCCTGGCCCTGATAGGGGACCCGAAGCAGAGTATCTACGGGTTCCGGGGGACGGGTCTTCAGGCTTACAACGAGGCCCGCTCCACGGTTCCCGGGAACCGGGTCTTCCGGCTGGATACCAATTACAGATCGACTGCTCACCTTGTGGCGGCGGCTAATCGGTTTTTCTCTCCGCTCTTCAACGCAGGTTTCGAGCCGGTTCTTTCAGGAAAGAGTGATTCCGATGAGCTGATCTGGCCCGGTGGCGAGGTTCCCGTTACCCTTATCGAGGCAGACTCAAAGGAGAATATCGCCGAGTCCATTGTCTCGGAAATACGATCTCTTCTGGATCCTGTCACCGGCGGGAAATGGCGCCGGAAGACCGGAAATCCCATTGCGGTTTCCGCCTCGGACATCGCTGTTCTTGTCCGGGGACAAATTGAAGAGCAGGATATCCTCAACCGCCTGGGCCGTGCCGGGATACCGGTGGTGAGAATCAGGAGCCGATCGGTTTTTACCCAGGAGCTGGTAACCGTTGTCATTGGTCTTCTGGATGCATTTGAGAAACCCCGGGACATGGCTCTCTGGAGATCGGTCCTTCTGGATGAGTTTTTTAAGCTGCCGCCGGATCTGCTGATAAAGCTTCAGGAAGAGGGTCGTCTGGATGATTTTGTGGAGAGAGGCGGTGAGTGGCGGCGGCTCTTTCTCTCAGGCCGGTCCACCGAGGCCTTTGATGCTTTTTTCCACTTTACTTCACAAGTCGGTGAATGGGTCTCCGAAGCCGGTCGAACCGGGCTGGGTGAATTTCTTAAAATACCCTGGCCCCGGAGAGTTTTAACCGAACCCGATGGTTTGAGGCAGTGGCAGGACTGGCGGCATATCTGTGAGCTGATACAGAACCGTCAGGCCGAGGGAGTCAGGGAGATTTCCAGGATTAAGACATGGATGGCGGAGAATGCCGGTAATACCGACCCGGAAGGGAGTGAGGATGCTCTGCGTCTTGAAACTGAAGCATCGGCTGTTCGCGTCTTAACCATGCATACTGCCAAAGGCCTGGAGTTCCCCCTGGTTTTTCTTCACGGCGGCTATCGGGGTAAAACTGCCCGGAAGAACAACGGCGAGTACCGCTTCGATGACGATGGAACACTGGTTGTAGACCGGATCCGCCGGGAATCGAACCGGATCGCTCATCTGGCCTACGAATGGGAGGAAGACAAACGCCTCTGGTATGTGGCCTTCACCAGGGCCTCGGTGAAATTGTGGATACCCCTGCTCCGGGAGGGGGCTGTAACTCAAGTTGAGTCCCTTCTCGACGAGGCTCTCAATGAAGTCGAAGGCACGGCGCCGGAGGTCATCAAGCTTCCCCCTCATCAGATTCTCGGGAAAAAGGAAGCTATAGGGTTTCGGGCCAATTTGAGAGAGGGACTCGCGGCCCTGGATCAGGAATCTCCCCGGCTGTTTTCAACGATGGAAGGCTGTGATGCCCCGATGCTTCCGCTGGATGTGCCGCCATATCCGGAGCCGATTGCGGCGGAGCTGCCGAAGGGTCGATTGAGTGACCGGGACCCTGTCACCAGCAGCTACACGTCGCTTGTACGATCGGCTGCCGATGGTGCCGATGGTGCCGAGGAGAAGGACGACAGGGATGTTGACGGATTGATTTACGAGACTCGAAGTGGTGAAACGCTTTCTACGGTAAGTACTGAAGAAGGTCTTGAGCCACTTCCAATGGCTTCCGACCGGGGTGCCCTGTTCGGAACCCTCGTCCATGCGCTGCTTGAGGACTGTGATTTTCAAAAGGTACGGGATATGGATGAGAACGCCTGGTATTCGGATGCCGAAACCGATGAGCTGTTCTCCTCCCTGTCCCGGCGTTACTACCCCCCGGATTGGTACAGGTCCAGAAGCGGAGCCCTCAAGAAGATGGTGTGGTGTGCCCTGCGCTCCCGGATTCATGGCCCGGGTCGCCTGTGCGATCTGGATAAGGCTGAGATGCGGGCGGAAGTCGAGTTTCAAATGGCCATACTCCGAAAGGCGAATTTATCGGCTGGTGATCTCCGGACCGTTCTGGATGAAGGTTTTCTGAAGGGTTTTATTGACCTCCTTTTCAAAACCGACGGGCGCTGGTGGGTTGTCGACTGGAAGACCAATGTACCCCCGGGTGTGGAATCCGCCGAGGCTTATGATGCATCGACGATGAAGGAGATAATGGATTATCACCACTATCATCTGCAGTACGAATTCTACCTGCTGGCCCTCTGCCGGACACTCTCGGGAAACCTCCGGCGGGCGGTGGATTGGGAGGGGGAGATAGGCGGCGCGGCCTACCTTTTCGTCCGGGGGATGAGGGAAGAAGACGGGCGGGGCGTGTACGTTGCCAAACCGCCATTGGAACGCATGCTCTCCCTGGCCTCAGTTATGGGGCTCGAAGGGGTGCTGAAATGAGGGATTCCATGAGGCCGCCAAGACATCGGGATAGTGCCTTTTTCAAGACGGGAGAGTTTCTGGGCATCCCCTGGTTCCGGCTCTACCTGGCCGATTCCCTGGCCGCAAAGTTTCCATCCGGATCCCGGTCTCCGGATGCGGAGCTGTGCAAATGGTTCATTCTGCATCTGGCCGTACAGGCCGGGAGCGGTCATCTGAGGTGCGATCTGGAATCCATCGAAATTGAAATGGTGGAGTGGTATCCCGGGGGAACGCTCTCCGGTGGAGCTCTCGGAGGAGGCCGCCGGCCGGCGGAATTCGATACGTCACTTCCTGAACAGCTTGCCGGGGAAGTCCCGAGGCTTGTTGCCGCCGGTCTGGAGTCGGGTTTGATAAGCAGGCTTGATGGCGAGAATTCCCGGGGGGATGCTCTGGATCGACCCCGGCCGCCTCTGGTTCTCACCCATGACGGCAGATTTCTCTACTTTCTTCGGCGCAGGAAGGAGGAGGATTTTCTTCTCACCGCTCTGGAGGCGCGTACCCGGCCGGGACCGGAAAGTCCGGGTAAAATCGGCAAAGTGAATATTCCGGCCTCTCCCCGGGATACACCCGCTGCTGTACTACTCGGGAAGCTCGCCGAAGGGCGGCGGCTGCTTCTCCTGGCCGGAGGACCCGGTACGGGTAAAACCACTACAGTAGCTCAGTTGTTGAAGCTTCTGGATCCGGAACCCGGGGGCCTTGAAGTGGTGCTGGCCGCTCCCACCGGG
>JAUVIY010000067.1 GCA_030592625.1 Spirochaeta sp.
ATATTCCATTGCATGTCGGAGAAAAAGTCAAATATTCGAATATCTCTAACACAGACCAGGCAAGGGATATCAGGGAAGCCCTGGAATGTCTTATTAAAGCACAAATTATTATAGCTGCATATCATAGCAACTGTTCAGGAATACCTCTTAAGGCGGGGAAAAACAGCAGGGTGTATAAATGCTTTTTTTTTGGATGTGGGTTTAACAGGCCACTGCGCCGGGATAACCTGGAATGATTTGAACGTAAAAGAATCAGACATCCTGATAAAAGGGAATCTGGGTGAGCAATTTGTCGCCCAGCATTTACAGTATTACCAGGGAGGTTATGATCCGCCGGAACTGTATTATTGGCTCAGAGAAGGAAAAAGCAGAAATGCGGAAGTTGACTTCGTTATTGTCAAAGACTCTAGAATTATACCTATAGAAGTAAAATCAGGAAAGACAGGTACTATGAGGTCACTTCATCAGTTTATGGCCAGACAATCCTGTTCTAAAGCTGTCAGACTGGATTTAAACCCTCCGTCTGTTCAAAATATTACAACAGATATACCGTATGGGGAAAAAAGAAAAACTGTATCTTACAGGCTGGAATCATATCCAACATATCTGATTGAAATGTTTCAAAGGTGAATATCACCGGACCTCGATAACTCTTATAACCCTCTTTCCATTATGTTCAAGGACGAAATTGGCATATCCCGGTTCCATCGGCCATAGTATCTCGGAAGGGAGTGACCCTTCGTAGAGGCGGCGGCCGTTAATGCTGAGGGTTGCGTTTCCGGATCCGGTCAGGCGGACGAGAACCTCCTGGGATCCCGGTGGCGCCCCGGGGTCCAGATAGTACACGGCACCCTCCGCGGGATGGACGATACCGAGGATGGCGCTTTCGGAGAAGTCAATATCGTAGCCGTAACGGTCCGCCCAGTAAGAGTATTCCTGGGGGTACCGGACAACCGATCGGGCCCTTCCCGAAGTATCGGCGTGCCAGTTGCAGGGAACCGGTGCGGTACCCGGGGCGAAGAGCTCGTCCATGGTGTAGGTGCAATGGGGCGTGTACCCGAGCCCGCTGATGCTGCATATCCTCCTGGTTTCCAATTCCGTATGCCGTGGTAAGGCGCCCTTGGCGCTCCATGCGTCGAACATTTCGTGCAGAACGGTCGCCGGGAGTGATGATCCGGGCGCGCCCATTACCGTGGTTCCGTCGAAATTACCCATCCACACCCCTCCGATGAGATCGGAGGTGAATCCTACGGCCCAGATGTTGTTGAACTGATTCGAGGTTCCGGTTTTGATGGCCGCGGGGTAATCGAACCGGACCGGCCCGCTCCGGCCGAAGGTCATTACCCGGTCGTCGACACTGCTGATGATGTCGGCGATGATGTCTGCCGATGTGGAAGACCAAACCTGCCTTCCATGTCCCTCCTCGTCGCTGATATAACGCAGCGGATGGACAACGCCTCCGTTGTAGAGGCCGCCATAAGCCTGAACCAGTTCGGCGAGGCTCACTTCTCCGCCGCCGACGGCCAGGCTGACCCCGAGGTTCCCCCGTTGATCCTCGAGGCTGACGAAGCCGGCGTCGATGAGGGTTTCGGTGAAGTTTCTCACCCCAAGGCGTTCCAGTGTGAATACCGCGGGAATGTTGAGGCTGGCGGCCAGGGCCTGGCGCAGGCGGATGGGGCCGTGGTATTGCTCGTTGTAGTTTTCCGGCGAATAGACGTACAAACCGCCGAAATCGGTGGGTATATCCGGTAGAATCGTGGAAGCGGTCCAGCCTTCTTCCAGGGCTTCGGCGTAGAGCAGGGGCTTAAGAGTCGATCCCGGTTCCCTGAGCATACGGACGCCGTCCACCTGGCCATCGTTTTCCGCATCGTGAAAATCGGCCGATCCGACATAGGCCAGGATGTCCATGGTCTCGGGATCCGCGAGGATGAGGGCCCCGTTGCTGATCCGGAAGGCCCCGGCGATGTTCACATGGTGATGGAGCAGACGCTGGGCTTTGTGCTGAATCGCCAGATCGAGGGTCGTGGGTATCGGCTCGAGGCCTCTACGCTTTCCGTCCGGCCAATCATCGCGATTGGTCATGATGTATTCCGAGAAATGCGGAGCCTCGAAGGGCCATTGCCAGGGCGTATCGAGCAGCCGGCGATGGGCGGTGTCGGTGAAACCGATACGTTCGTCGGAACCGAGAACCCTGCCGGCCAGACGAGCTGCGGCTTCGCGGTTCTCCAGGTTGGAGAGTATTGGATCGAATCGTCCGGGGGCCCGGGGAATGACCGTCAGGACACAGAATTCTGCGGGATTCAGTTCCGGGAGATTACGGCCGAAATACAGCCGGGCCGCGGCGGGATACCCCTCGACGTTCCGGCCGAACGGCACCAGATTGACGTACAGTTCCAGGATTTCCCGCTTGGTGAACCGGGATTCAATCTGCAGGGCTTCCCAGGCTTCCTTTGCTTTCATCCCGATTGTCACCGGAGCCGACGGAGGGCGCGGGGCGATGATCCGGGCCAGCTGCATACTGATGGTGCTGCCCCCTCCGTTCGGGGTGCCTGACCGGGCAAAGCGGAAGCCGGCTCGGGCCAGGGACGGCGGATCGATCCCGGGGTGCAGGTAGAAGCGGCGATCCTCGCTTTTCCGGACGATGGTCAACAGCTCCTCAGGCATCTCGTCGCAGGGAACAAAGATTCGCCTGAGACCCTCGTCGTTAACGGGCCTGACCTGGATCAGGCGACCCTCCCGGTCGAGGATGCGATGAGACCAGATCATGGCGTCCAGGGTGTCCTCACCGCCCCAGGGGACGAGCCGGGGCAGGATGCGCACCGAGACGAGATAGAGGAACATGAGACTTCCGGCGATGATGAGGGCCCGGCGGAGGTTTTTTCGCGCCATCACTCTCCCCGGATCACTGCCAGGCGCCCGCCGCCGCGACCGAATACCTCCGGCTCGAACTCAAGGCTCGCGGAGATGGGAGGTGTCGGGTACACCCCCGGTGTAGTGGTCCGGATGAGGAAGGTGATTTCACGTTGTCCCGGGTAGAAGTCCTCCCATGTATAGGTAACGGTATTGTCGTACACCTTTTGAATCGGCCGATAGAACCAGAACGACCAGGCGCCGGGTCCGAAGGTGGCATAACCTTCGGCTACGAATGTCGCAGTATCCCCATAGACGGTCTCCCGGGTCCAGGTTTCGCCGCCGGTCCCCCCGGCATCGCCGTAACTGCCGGAAGTGGAGAAGCTCGGATCTACGATTTCAGTCCCTGAGGGAACGGGAACCACGAGCTTCAGGAAACTCCTCCTGGATAATGTGCTCAGGGTGACCCGCATCCGCAGTGTCTCCCCCAGGGGAAGGTTTCCTTCGTCAAGAATCTCGCCGTCCAGGGTTTCCACCTGGCTGAAGATTTCGATACCCTCGTCCCGGGGCAGGGCCGTTTCCGTCGGCAGGGCGTATGACAGCGTCGCGGCGTAGTATATATCGCCCGATTTGTCCTTCTCGATTCTCAGGGTGAAAGGAACCCCCTTCTCCATATTTAAAAGTGGAGATTCCGTCAGAGGGAAATCTCCCCGGACCGATTTTCCGCCCCGGCCCCCGATCCGTTCTTCCATCAGCCGATGATCCTCGAGATTGATGGTGAGCTCGTAGTTGGTGCGGCGGGCTTCCCGGGCGAGCAGCGGCATGAATCCCGTAACGACCCAGAAATCGTCGAAACGGGATCCGAAACGGCGGGTATTCCGGTTCCCGTTCAGGGCCCCCACCATCCGGAGCACGAGTTCCGGTTCCTCATCGCGCAATACGGCGGTTTTGAGCATTAATGCCAGTTCGGCCTCTTTGGAGGAGAAATAGCCCGCCGCTTCGTAGGTTTCGGTGATATCGATGAGGCGGGTACCGATGGTGATGAAATTCCGGCTTCGATCATAAAGCGCCCCGGCTTCATCATCCTGTCCCAATACGTCGTAGGCCTGGGAGAGCAGGTTGTATCCGGCGATACCGAGCCGGTCTTCCGAAGCGTACAGCCAGGAAAGATCCGTCGGGACCACCACTCCGTTTTCCGCCAGGATCCATGCCGTCCAGGCTGCGAGAAATGATACCTTGTCATCCCCGGCGGCATCGTTCAGCCGTTCGGCCAGGTATGTGTTCAGGGCGGCGTCATCCACCGGATTGTCGAAACGCATTTCCGATCCGGAGATTTCCAGAGAGACATGGGCCGTCAGGGCGGAGAGGAACCAACTCGGTTTCGTATAATCCAAACCGGGAGACCGGTATCCGATACCGCCGTCGGCGAATTGATAATCCTCCAGTTTGCCGAATACGTCTTTCGCTTCCGTCGCTTCGCCTGTTGCGGCCAGATCCGCCACCAGGCCGTAGAGGAGATCGTTCAGAGACGGGTAGGGAACGTTCCTGAGGTTTTCCAGACGGCGTTCGATATAGGGCCGCAAAGTCGAATCGACTACCAGGGAGAGCCCGCCGAATCCTTCGGCGGCATGGACTGGTATCGACAGGGCTTCGTCGACCGGTCCGTCGTCACCGACAATCCCGATGGTGGCGAAAGCCTCAGTCACCAGAGGACGCTCAACAATCACCTTCTCCTCGAGAATTTCGTTGAGCACGTCGCTCCGGATTGTAAAACGGATTATCCCGTCGCCTTCCCTGGCGGCTTCCAGGGAGAACGGCAGTTCGGTTACAGAGTTCGCCGGCAGTATCAGGGATTTCCGGGCTTCTCCGAAGATCGAGAGAATATCCGATTCAGCCGTAACCGTCACTTCCTGATCCGTATTCGATATATTGGTGAGAACAACTCCCGCTGCGGCGGTGTCCCGGTTACGGAAACGCCGGGGCAGGGCCGTGCGGACATTGATCGGGTTGCTGACCCGGAATTCGTCTTCGTCGAAGCCGAGCCTCACACCGTCCAGGGCCACGGCGGTGAGTCGGTAGGTACTCAGGGAATCCGGCAGCTTCATCTTGAGACGGACCGTCCCGTCCGGGCCGGTCCTGAGATAGGGCTCGAACAGGGCCAGGGGGTTGAAGTCCTTCCGTACCGCAAGTTTGGCTGAATCGCCCCCCTGGAGGTTGGAAATTTCGTAAGTGACCGGCCGGAGCAGGAGCCTGCGGCTGTCATCTCCCATTACTCCGTGAGGGAAATGGTACTCATCGTAGAAATAATCCAGGGGATTGGGAACATGGTAGTTGATGAGATCCAGGACGCCCCGGTCCACTGCCAGAACGGTGATTTCCGCCCCTTCCACCGGTCGTCCGTCCCGGTTCACGCGAACAATAATTTCGGCCTCGTCCCCCGGGCCGTAACTCTCAAGGACGGATTCGACGTCGACATCGAGTTCCACCTGCGTCGTGGCCACATGAACCGTAGTGAGCCCGAAGAGGCCCCGTGGCCGGCCCAGGTCGGGTTCGAAATAATCATCTTCGGTATCTGTCCTTTCGGTAAAACCAGAAAGCGCCACATAGAACACCGGGAGGTATTCTTCCTTCACGGGGATTTCGATAATCTCGTTGGAACCCTCAAGTGTGATGATTCTCTGTTCCAGGATGCCTTCCCGTTCCACCGTAAGGAGATAACGGCCTTTTGGAAGCGGTGATTGGACCAGGATTCTGGCGGTATCTCCCGGTTCGTAAAGACTTTTGTCGACAATGAGGTTGATGTCGCTGGGTGTCCGGCTGGCCCGTTGAACCCATCCGCTGCCCGTGGCGTAAAAGTCGATTTCCGTCCGTGCCGGCCGACCGGCTTCGTCGGCGTAAATAAAAAAGAGGGTGTAACGACCCGGATCTTCCACGGAGACACGCAACTCCGATCCGCCGTCTTTAAGGAGTTTCTCCTCCTTCCACAGTTCTTCCTCAACGAACTCCCAACGGGTGTTCACCCGGCCGTAGAGGCCTTGCTGGCTGGCCGATTTCCATTCGCCTTTCACCAGGCCCACCGTCAATACGCCGCCGGGATCGACTCGTCCGCCCCGGACGTCGGTCAGCCGGGCCAGGACAGTCACTTCTTCTCCTGTCGGAACGAAACGCGACCACCAACCGTCGACACTTCCCCGATCGAATCGTGCGGCGACGTAATACTCGGCGGGATGCACGACGGCCGATGTGACACTGGATACCACCTGTCGATCGATGTCCTCAACGGTGGTCTCCAGGGTGTATCGGTAGGCTTTCCCGGTAACTTCGTGATCAATAGTGCCCTCGCTGATACGGGCCGAACCGGCTCCGGACAGGTTCCCGTCGCCGGAGGACAAAGTCTGTTCAGCCGCCCATGCGGAAGTTCCGAACACCCAATCCTCCCATTCATTTCCGGGAGGCGTATAACGGACCGGCTTACGGGTCCAATAGTAGTGGTATCCAGCCGAAGGCAGGGCGCCGCCTGCCAGGTAGGAAGCATTCACTGTGGCTTCCACCGCATCGCCGTGGTAGTAATCTCCCTCCCGGACGGAAGAATTCACCTGGAAGGCCACGCGACGGAACGAGGCGATACGGAACGATGTGCTGCGCCGGGCATCCCGGCCCTCGTAGATTATCTGGAACGATCCCGGATCAAGATCATCAGGGAGCCTCAGGCGATGGGCGAATCCGCCGGATTCCGTGGTTTTGCCGTCCTGCGACCAGACAGTTTTCTCGGTTTCCGCCTCGACGATGCGGATGCTGTAGGGGCCCGAGTAACTTTCGAAACCCCCGGGATTTTGCATCCAGTGAATACCCCGGAGGGCCAGTTCTTCGCCGGGTTTGTAGAGTCCGCGGTCGGTGAACATATGGATCCGGTCCACAAGTTTCTCGGCGTCTTTGGGATTCACCGTGTTGTAGACGCCGAAAGCGTAGGCCCCTTGAGTATTCTGCATCCGCATTTCGGCCAGATCGCCGCCTTTCTCGGCCCTGATGTGGACCGAATCCGTCCGGGTACCGGAACGATAAAAGAACGCCCGTCCGAATTCTTTCTCGGGGATCGCCACCGATGCCAGCCCCGTCCCGTCGGTAACCGCCCTGTAGCGTTTGCCGTGCAGGTTGAACACCGTCACCTCGGCGTCGGATACAGGCTGCCCGTCGGAAAGCCGATTCACCCAGACCAGAACCCGATTGTAGGCAACTCGGACCGAGAGGCCCAGGTCGGTCACCTGGACGGCCACCTTGCCGTCCCGCCATTGCCGATCCTTGTCCACCTGGCTCGGGTCCTGTCGCATCTTGTACCGAAAATAGACGGTGCCGTACCCCTGATCACCCAGATAGCTCCCCAGGTTCTCCTGATGGAAGAACGTTGAATCAGGAATCGCCCCGCTCAGGTCGTAGTCGGTCATCGGGGCCATATAATCCGGCTGATTGAAGAAATTCGCCATTCCCTTGACGCCGAAACGGCCTTCGATGATATTTCGGGACGTCCATACCAAAGCCGGATCGAATTCAGCTTCCAGATGCCTGAGACCGTCGTACTGAAAGGGAAAGTCCACCATCGGATACGGTCGGGGTATGGTTGTTGCCATGTGTACGGGTTCGGCTTCACGGCCGAAGATGTCCCTGATGCCGCCTGGGAGATTGACAGTCACATCCTGCCCCGGGCGCATGTCGGGCAGGTAGAACGCCATCGTCGACCAGGAGATCCGGATATTCTCGGGTTTGACGGTCCGACCGTCCACTCTGACGGTTATATCGGGGATGCTCATGTCCTCGGGCAGCGGATGGCTGAATCGGAGGTACACGGGATACATGAACGGGCGATTGTCCCGGGGGAAGCCCCCGGGAGAGGCACTGAGCTCTACCGCGCGGAAGGGCTGTATGGTTCGGAGCTGGTAGGTCTGTTCCCGGGCACTTGCCGGAAAGTCGGGGAAGGGTACGGCTCCTTTTTCCAGGGTCACCTTCAGGCGGACGTTCTCTCCGGGCTCTTCGTTCAGGACAAGCAGCACGCCGCGATCCGTCCGGCTCTCCAGTCGTTCCGGATAATCGGGTCTCATGGTGGTGAAACCGTAGGATCGGTTTTTATCAATAATTCTGATGGATCGACCGATCACCTCGGGATCCACGGGCTGGTTGAATTCAAGGGTGATTTCTCTGGCGATGGCCGTGGGAACGTCATAGAGGCTGATGCTGACATCGGCGTCATTCCCGGGGAACATGTTGACGATCTTCACCCGCTCGCCAAAAATGTCGAATGAAAAATCATCTTTCAATTTGAGTCCCGACAGTGAGGAAGCTTTGCCTGAGACGGTAATTATATAGTGGGGGAGGTCCTGGAGAGGCCTGTCGGGTCGGAACCCCAGAGTCTTGGTACCGTACCACCGATAGATGCCTTCCACCGGGGGCTCGATTGTGAGGAGATCCGATTCGAGGATGGGCGCACCCAGTGCGGCGAGGGGCACCATAGGGCGGTTGAACATAACATAGATATTCGGACGCCGGTTCTCCACCGGGAGCTCGCCCCTCGGGCCGTAGTCGACGATTTCCAGGTCACCATCCTTCGGATCCCCCGACATGGATGATTCCATAATCGCCGAAGCGTTTATCAAATAGTACCGGATGGTTCCGGCGGAAAGATCAATAGGCTCGCGGATCAGACCGTTATTGGCACTGCGCTTACGCTCGGCGTTTCGTATGAGGGCATCAGCCGCGGATTCAGACTCGTCGGTCATGAGATCGCCCTGAACGGACAAAAAGGCCTCGTCCCTGGCAACAAGATCATCGGAGATGAGTATCGCCGCCACGTCCACACCCGATAAATTGTCCTTGAACCCGCAGGAGACGAAAATCGTAAGAATCATAAACCCTAAAATTGCTTTAGCACCAGGATATCTGCTCATGTCTGCCCGTCCTTTATTCATCCACCGTTAGTATAGTGAATTTATTCTTCCCTGCTATCACTCGCTGCTGCGGCGTCCTTCGCCGGCTTGTGTGGTGTCCCGTAAATACCTCCGTATATGATTGTAACATTCCGGGAGTGGGACTGTCCGGGAGCATTGCGAATAAGCCACCATCGTTCTAGCGGTACTCGCCTTTCAGGCTCCGTTCCGACGAACTTCCGGTGGCTTTTCTCCATGCTCCCGGACAGTCCCTCCTGATGCTACTCATGAGTGCGAATTTTCGGGACACAACACTGTTATGTAATATCTTACATTACTCACCCATCAGGTTCCTGAAAAAATCCATGTCCTTGTCCATCACCTTGTAGAAACTCTTTGATATGTTGTGGTTTTCCCCGAGGTATTCGTAAAAAGTATAGTCGACCCCGGCATCATCGAGCCTTTCACGGAACGGAATGCTCCATTCGAAGGGTACCGATTCATCATCTGTACCGTGATGAACCAGGATGGGAACGTCGATGGAGTCGAAGTAGTTGTTCGGAGTCAGAGATGCGTAATCCTCATGTGAGAACTCAGTATCGATGAGGGCCTGGAGTCGGGCGGCATCCTTCTCACTCCGCCGTCTGATGAAATACAGGGTGTTTTCAGGGAAGTTTTCGGTAACCGCCGCCCACAGGGAAGCACCCCGCAGGGAATCATTAACAGTCAGTATCCTGAGGCCGATTTCTCCCCCCATAGAATGACCGTACAGGAACACATTTTTCATGTCGGCGCCGGGTATGTTATCCAGGCCGGCGATAAGGTTCAGGACGTCGATTGAATAATCGATGGTTCGGGCTGGGCCGCCTCCCCGGCTGTCGGATCGGCCGTGTCCCCGGTAATCAGGTTTGACGACGATAAAGCCGCCGTCGGCGTAGTACCGGGTTACAAGGCGGTAGTTGTCGAGGGTGGAATAGCTATCCGGCGGAATGTAACCGTGGGCAAGTACGATGACAGGCCAGCCGCCGGGAGGCATATCACCGGCGGGTTTCTCGATGAGTCCGTAATTCGTGTATCCTTCGGATTTGTAGGAGAAATCCCAGGCTTCAAGGCCTTCCAGGGTATCAACCCTGTTCAAAAGGGTGAAGTTTTCAGCCTTGAATTCGCGTGTTCTGAGGCCTTCGATACTCATGAGGTGGGGTAGGGGCGTTTCGTCCTGCACGGCTATCTCGACGGTCGCTGAGCCCGGATCGGTACTGTTCTGCCGACTGCAGGATACCAGTACGGCGATTATGATAAACGAAATAAGGATTCCAAACTTATTCTGCGTAAACATGGGTTGAATTGTAATGTTTTACGAGCTATTCCGTGCAAGTTGTAATTTGTTTACATCTTGATTCTGCTGACTGAGCCTCGACGCATTTGATCCGACTCGTTACGATACAATGCTCATGAGTACAACAGGCCTTTATCTGGCATTCGATATCGGCGCCGCCAGCGGTGCCAAGCTGGCCCTCTTCAACCAGGGTTCGACGCCTCTGTCGTCTCCTGAGATCTGTGCCGAGGAATATAACGAAGAATTTGATCGATTCGCCGGAGATCTGGCAGCAGGGGCGGATAAGATGCTCAAATCCCTGGGGAAAACCCGTAAAGATCTGGCGGGTATCGGAGTGGCGTCCGCCGGTATCCTGGACTCCGACGGCGGATTCAAACTCTTTCATAACCGGCCCCAATACAATGGGCACAACCTGCGAAAGGCTCTGGAAAAGG
>JAUVIY010000250.1 GCA_030592625.1 Spirochaeta sp.
CAGGCCGCCCCCACCGGAGTCGGCGGGAACCGGAGCCGGGGCCGCCTGATACCGTGTTCGGCGGCCTCCACTACAACGATGCGCCGATCGATAAGCTCATCTGTGTCGCTGAGATCCAAATGGCGTGCCAGGCGTTCCAGATCAATCGGATTCAGCCAGACCTTCTGGCTGCCGCGGCAGCACTCGCCGCAGAGGGTGCAATTGAAGATGGAAGTATTGCCGGCCATGGGGCCAGATTAGCCGAAGACAGCTTCGAAGCCAATGTACTGAGCGGATTTGCCAGACTGAGACGGGAAAGGGATATTTAAGTCCCTCGTTTGATCGGGAATCTCCCTGGTTCAACTCCGATGGTGAAGAATTTTCCTTGTGACACTTCCCTATTTAACTTAATATTTATAAAAGAGGCTCCAACGATGCTGGAAATCATCAATGATGTGCTTTCGGCCGAAAAGAAAGCGGAATCTCTCATCGCCCGGGCGCAGGAAGAATCTCTACGCCTTCAGGCTGCTTATGATCAGGAAGAGCGGGAACGAGTGCAAAAAGCCCGCAGCGATGAAAATGAGAGAACCCTGAATCGGATATCACAGATTAAAAAGGAAGCAGAAGATTCTTCTCTCCTATTGGAAAGCCAGATCCATGAAAAAGCGGACCAATTCCTGAGGGAACATGAAAAACCCCTTTCCGAGACTGCCGAAGCCGTTAGACTGCTGGTTCTGACATCCCGAGTACAACAATTCACATGAGCAGCTCCGTTTCCATTTACGCGTTTCTGAACGCCAAGTTACGAGCCAGAATCAGTACAATAATTCCCGAAGAAACCATAAGGCAAATGATTGAGGCTCGATCATTTGAAGAAACGGTGCATATACTTAATTCTTCTATTTATGCGCCGGCCGTGAAAGCCTACGAGCAGACCGGTGATCTCCTTATGACAGAGCTGGAGATTGAGCATATCCAGCAAAGTACCTTACGGGAAACCAGTCGATATACGCAACAGTTTACCAACCCTGCCATCATCTCCTTTACATCCATGGTTCTTCTGCGATTCGATCTGGTAAATCTAAAAAACGCATTACGACTTTGGTATGAAAGGGCGATCCGGGGCTGTTCCATAGAAGAAAAACTGCCGTATCTGCTTCGAAGTACCGGCGTCCAGGGTCTTTCCGTAGAATCGGTCGTCAATGCGGTATCTTCCGATGAACTCATAGCTCTCACAATGAACGCCGCTTTCGCTCCTATTATCGAGAACGCCTTGCCACTGGTGGTTAAGGAACGTTCCTTATTCCCTCTCGAGATAGCCCTGGACCGGTGGTACTACGAGACCCTGAAATCTTCTGCCGCGAATTTATCCTCACGGGACCGGGCAATCGCGGAACGTCTGATCGGTATTGAAATCGATGCCATCAATGTGAATTGGATTGTCCGAAGACATGCTTTCTATACCGATGGTGAAAAGGATCACGAAGCGACTCTATTGGCCGGCGGCTTGATTGCAAATCCCGGAATCCTGGAGAAGGCTCTGTCGTCGAACCAACCGGCCAGGCAGTTGGCACAGTTATTCGGAGAAAGGATGGGGATTCCCTCAGAGGCACCGAAGGAAGAAAAGGAGTCTCACACCGGTCAGACTGCCCGTTCCCTGGCTTTTTTGGAAACTCTCCTGCAGCAGCAGCTGCTTTACGAGTGCCGGCGCGTGCTGGGAGGTTACCCATTCACGATCGGTGTCGTTCTCGCTTACTTCGCCCTCAAACAACAGGAAGCTCGCCGGGTGATAACGGTGCTAAACGGGAAATATTATGAAATTGCCACCCATCGTTTGGAGGCCCTGCTATGATTTTTACCAAACGTATGGTGTATCTGACCGCAGTGACGCTCCAGGAATATTCCCGGCAGTTGTCCCGGGAACTTCTGCGTTTAGGGCTCATGCACTTCGTTGATATCAGGACAATCGATCCCGTCTTGAGCGGTGACAGTGCAATTAAAGTTCCAAAGGGAGAATCCGCAGCACGTCATACAGCGATAGCTGCCGTACGAAGGCGTGTCGAAGTATTACTGAACGTAGGCGGATTTCCCCGCCCGTCGATCGGTGAAGATCAGTTAGGGCACGGCATCCCCGTCGATAAGGACGATGCCGTTCGAATAATGGAGAACCTGGAAAAGCAGGTAGACAAGATCAGGGGGAGTCAGCGGAATCTCCAACAACAGATAAACAGACTGGAAGATGTTCGTCGTCACTTGCCATCCAATGAAGGTAATCGGTTTCTCGATACGGGTGGTATAACACAGGGCGGAGCGTTCCTTCAGATACAAACAGGATCAATTCCAGCCGACAGGCTGGAATCCCTGGAACAGAAAATAATTCAATACCCGGCGGTTCTCAACCGAATCAACGAGCAGGGAAATCGTTGTTTTGTGGTAATTATCGGGATGAAGCGGAACAAACATGATATCGATCAGATTCTGAAGGACCATGATTTCAGTTCTGAGAAACTTCCGGCGGGGTCCACCGGGGAAACTATTAATGAATTAGATAACAAGCTTTCCCGGTTGAAGGAGGAACAACGAAGTTATGCTGAGTTTGTTCCAAAACTCGTTGACCGGAGTCGATCGGAGTTGGAACAGGTTTGGAGGACCTTGCGGGTCCAGGAGCTGCAATACACCATCGAGAGTCGATTCACCGAGACGAAACGTGCTATCGTCGCCTCTGGATGGCTTCCCGCCACGACCCGGAAAACCGTCCAGACCGCTCTGGTACACGTTACGGAAGGTCACATTTCCCTGGAGTGGCATGAAGCCGTGGAATTTCAGGGAAAAAAGATAAAGAATGCCGAAAAAAGGGAGACCTCGGAGGATCATGTACCGGACGGACAAATCCCCCTGATCACAGTACCCAGTCAACTGGCGAATCCGCGTATCCTTAAACCTTTTCAGTTGCTGGTCACTAACTACGGTATTCCCGCCTACGGTACCGTCGATCCTACAACCCTGGTGGCTCTGGCCTATCTGGCCATGTTCGGTTTGATGTTCGGTGACGCGGGACACGGACTTGTCCTCATCCTTGCCGGACTGGCAGGACTCGGTTGGACCAGAAAACGGGCCGGAAGTCCGACTCCGGCAAGCGGTCTGGCAACAGCCATCCCAACCCTGTCACGACTGGCCCTGTGGTGCGGTGGCGCGGCTGTCGTGACGGGTATTCTCTTTGGATCCTATTTCGGGATGTCACTCCTGCCACCGCTATGGTTCAACTACCATGGCGTTGTGGCGGGACATATAGAAGCCGGACCGATCAAAAGTATCTTTGACATCCTGCGTCTCACGATCTTTTTCGGCATAACCGTAATCAGCCTGGGACTCGGCATCAACTGGCTCAACCTGGCCAGACAGAAGCGCTGGTTCTCTCTGTTTTTTGATAAGACAGGTCTCCTGGGTGGTATCATCTATGGTGCTGGTGTGATCATCTCGGCACGGTTCGCCTCATCAGGATTCCAAACCCTGCCTGACAGTCCAATCCTCCTGTCGCTGGTTGTGGTGCCCGCCCTGGTTCTCTTTCTCAAATCGCCGTTGAAGAAACGGGGAGGAAATCCGCTGTGGTGGCTCATGGAATGGATGATAGAACTACTGGAGATATTTTCCGGATATCTGGCGAACACACTATCCTTCATGCGTGTGGCGGGACTCGGAATAGCCCATGTAACGCTTATGATTGCCTTTTTCCAGATAGCAAAAATGGCATCACCGGAGGGATTCAATATCTGGGCCGTTATCATCATGGTACTCGGTAATGCCCTGGTTATCGTTCTTGAGGGTCTATCAGCCGGAATCCAGTCCCTGCGTCTGAATTACTACGAGTTTTTTTCCAAACACTTTCAACCTTCCGGGGTTGAATACAAACCAATTTCTCTGGAGGAAATATGAATCAAGCCCAAGTTCTGTTCAAACGTCGTGTTGTTACCTCGTTGCTATTCACCATACTCATCCTGCTTCTGATGACCGCCATTCCCCTGGTGAATGCATGGTCTCAAACAGCTGATGCCGAAAAACCCGCCATTTCCCAGGAACAGGCCGGTGTGGCTAAATTCGGTTTTATCGCCGCTGCCATGGCCTTTGGTTTCGGCGCGATCGCAGCAGGCATCGGTATCGCTTACGTCGGTGCCGCCGCCATGGGAGCTATCAGTGAAAAACCGGAAGTCGCCGGCCAGGCTTTGATTTTCATTGCTCTGGCGGAGGGGCTCGTTGTCTTCGGATTCATTACTGCCCTTATCATACTGGGCAAAATATAGATCCGGCATACAGGTACAAGGTGAAGTATTTCGTCATCGGCGATCAGGATACCGTTCTCGGATTCGCTCTGGTGGGTGTGGAGGGAATCACCGTATCCACCCCCGGGGATGTAAATGCGGCTTTCGAACGAGCTCTGGGAGACGAGGAAATCGGCATCATGATTATAACCGAGACGGCCGCGCAGATGATTAGGACTGTTGTGGA
>JAUVIY010000011.1 GCA_030592625.1 Spirochaeta sp.
ATGAGGTACTTGATAATCACTGCGGTGAGCTTGAGCCTACGGTGGCTAACAGGAGGGTAATAATCAGGATAATCCGGGAGTTCAAGCCGGATATAATCATTACGCACCGGCCGAATGATTATCATCCTGATCACAGGTACACATCACAACTCGTTCAGGACGCGTCCTACATTATTACCGTGCCTAACATGGTCTCGCTTACCGATATTATGCCTCATTCCCCGTGGATATTTTACATGTACGATAAATTTCAAAAGCCCTATCCCTTTATACCGGATATGGTTATTGCAATTGACGATGTGATTGAGAAGAAGGTGGATATGATCCACTGCCATGAATCTCAGATGTATGAGTGGCTGCCATTTAATAATGGTATACTGGATCAGGTTCCGACGGATGAAGCAAGTCGACGCCAATGGGTGGCTGACTGGCGACTGCCCTTTTTTGAGAAGATAGCGGATCAGTACAGGGATGAACTCATTGAACGCTACGGTAAAGAAAGGGGAAAAGCCGTTAGATATGCTGAAGCATATGAAGTATGCGAGTATGGGGCTGATATTTCCCCTGAAGAGCTTAGAGAAGTTTTCCCTTTTGGAGGAATTTTGTGATTATCGATTTTCATGCACATATTGGCGATTTGCGTTCTCCTGAAGATTTGAAGAAGAGCCCGATTACCTTGGAGAATCTTATTGAGCGTTTGGATGATGAAGGAATAGACAAAGCAGTTCTGCTGCCTGTAAATGTAAGCCCGGAGAGTTGTAAGGCTCACGGTTTTTTTTCTCCACCATCAGATATTGTCAGTCAGTTGGAAGCAGCAGCCCGATATTCAGAGCGCCTGATACTTTTCGGAAATCTTGACCCACGCATGGGGTGTCTGGGTAATCTTGAGCCCCATCAGGTAGACAATCCTCCGAAAACAGACTTCTCACCCTTTTTGAAGCGTTTTAAGGAGATGGGATGTGTGGGCATAGGCGAAGTCACTGCCAACCTCCCCCTGGATGATCCCAGGGTTATAAATATGTTCAGACAGTGCGGAGAATGGGATATGCCTGTGCTTTTTCACTGCACGGGTCCGGGCAGGGGAGTATATGGTTTGTTCGATGAAGTGGGGCTGCCTCGTTTGGAGAAACTGCTCAAAGAAGCTCCGGATACTACGATTATCGGTCATGCCCCGGGGTTCTGGGCTGAAATAGCGGGAGATATAAAGCCTGAGGAAAAGTTTATCTATCCGAAAGGACCTATTGAAAAAGAGGGCAGCCTGCCAAAACTTCTTCGTTCCTGCTCCAACCTGTATGCAGATATATCTGCCGGCAGCGGTTACAATGCTATAAGTCGGGATAAAACCTTCGGTATTCAATTCTTGACGGAATTTCAGGATAAAGTGCTGTTAGGAACGGATGTGTGTTATGGCGATAAGGAGGGCAGGATGCCTCACCTATCCTACCTGCGCAACCTGCTTTCCGATAAGCTGATCAGCCGTGAGGTTTTTGATAAGATTACAGGGGAAAATGCGCTTAGAATACTGAAATTATATAAGCCGTAACAATCAACAACTACCTGCAAAGCAGGTAGTTTGTGGGTTGCGCCCCCTAGGGGGCTTACGGTGTTGCAAAAGCCGCCGAACTTCAGGAAAAGACATTTAAGGCAAAGCCTAATCCTTTACCGCCACCATAGGAGGCGGCTTCCGCTTTAGTAAACAAGAGGAATCAGCTAATACACCATCGCCAATGTTGCCGATCGTGAACCACATAGTCGGAGCGGAGTCCGGTAGCTCCGATGAGTTGAGATTCCCCGACTGAGGTTTATTCGGCGTTTCTGGCGAGACGGAAACCGTTGCAGGCCCACTGAGAAACTCGAGTAACTCGATTGAAATCAAGACGGGAATGCTCGAGTGTCGTTGTCCAGCTCCCGCCCCGAAGATTTAGTTTCTCATCTGAACCCTTGGTCGGATATGGAATTCCGGCTTCCGGCCAGGTCCATTCCCGAATATTGCCGGACATATCATACAAGCCAAGCTCGTTCGGCGCCTTAGTGCCAACTGGTTTTGTCCCCTCATCAAATGGTAGACTATACCAGGCCACCTCGTCGGGGTTATTGCTTCCAGCGAAAATATACCCCCGGGACATCCGGCCACCCCGGGCAGCAAAATCCCACTCGGCTGTCGTTGGAAGCCGATAGCCATCGGCATTGATGTTTCTCTCAATCCGGCTACCGGTTCGTTCATAAACCAATTCAAGCCCTTCCCTTCGACTCTTCCAATTGCAATAGAACACCACTTCCTCTATACGAACCAGCTGAATCGGACAATTATTTTCAGGTGAGAGTTCAGATATATCACCGAAATAGTGTTTCTCCCATGGGAAATCCAGACCGGTATCCGTTATGAATTTCTGCCATTGAGCAACCGTCACTTCCGTTGTCGCCAATTGAAAATTTTCCACCCAGATATCGTGAATAGATTCCTCACCTTCAGTAATCATGGTGTATGTCATGCCGCCGCCATCCACGTCGATAAACGTCTGAGCCGAAAGGACGGCCGGCATGAAACACACCAATACCATCAAGCTTAAATGACAGATTCTCACGGAAGGTTATACCAGTCCAGGGCCATGACACTTTCAACCTTTCGGCTTCCATCATCCCAAAGGTCATCAATTCCATCACCCTCAACAGGATCAATCTCAGCATCACGGATTCGTAAAACATGATGCTCCTGTGGAATATCACCAGCCGTTCCGCTCAACTCCACCTTCATCATCTCCACTCCAGCCTCCCGGGCCGCCTTAACTGTGGGATATTGACCCGGGGTGTCGACGTAATCCTTCAGCCCCAGATTCTTCGAAAGTGCCTGGGAATACTGATACACGCTTGAGATATAACCGTCCGTAGCGACACAGTTATCGCTGCCGTCGGCCAATGGTGTGTTGGCGGCTTTTCCCGCCGCTTCATAAATCTTATCCCGGTCCAATCCCGGATACTTTGACTGCACCGCATAAACGAATGTGGAGGCACAGCACATGGTCCAGTCGTCACGGCCGAGGACACTCTCCAGATCCCTCTGGCTGATGTAGCCGGCACGGAACGATTCAACAGGATTCGGCTCGACTGAGGGGTTGCGAGGTGGAGGCAATACAACAGGAACATAAGAGGGAGCTGAAGAGGTCACTTCTGTCTTCTCCGGGAAAATTCCATCCACCATGTCCTTGAAGAAGTCTCCAACTTTCGAAAAGAAACCTTCCGATCCATCTGTATTCGATCGTTCACCCATAACATCACCGACAGGCTCATCGGTCAATAAATTGGATTCAGTCGCGTCGATCTTCGCTATGGGCGTATCACGACCTATCTCTTCAGCTAATTCTGGTTCGGGATCCGGCTCGGGATCCGGCTCGGGCTCCGGCGGCAGGCTGCCGGTTTCGACTACCGGTGGATCCGGCGGTATCTCATCAGCTCCGGAGATAGAAGGCTCAGGTTCCGGTTCAGGTTTTATATCATTAACTTGGGGGGGAAGGGGTTTAGTCGGTTTCTTTTTGTCAGTCACTGGTCCTGAATCATCTGGTTTGTTGTCTTCAGACGGTTTGTTCTTCTTACGCTTAACCGAATCGTCCCTGGGCTTCTTCGGGGCTGAATCTGCAGGGGGATCCGGTTTTCTAACTGGATTCTTCTTCTTCGCGGCACCCTCGTTATCCGATGAGGAAGGCTTGTCCGTCTTCTTCTTTTTCTCGGTTGTATCGGTAGACGAGGAGGCTGGTTCATCCTCATCATCCGGCTCCTCGGGCATCATCCTCCGATTCGTCGGCAATACGGCTGACGGCACCGAGAGGTCATCCGTAAAATCCTGATGAAACCGGCGGGGCCAGGCCGATAGGAATACGGTCCCGGCTTCGTCGGAAAACGGCTTTGTCATATCCGGCGCATTCCCATCGGTACGCCAGGGGGCAGCAGTGAGAGTTCGACTCATGAGAATATCCTCCGTCTATAATGACGAGGTGAGTCGGGTGCCTGCTTCAGGTTTGCTGGAAATATTCTTAAAAAAATTCAAAATTGGTTCTGGAGGGATCTATGAGCAATCTTCCTGGATTTTCCAGGGACCTTTTTATCTTTCTGAACGATTTGGCGGACAATAACGACCGGGGATGGTTTCAGGCCAGTAAACCGCGGTACGAAGAGTCGGTGAAGGAGCCGGCTCTGGTATTCATCGCGTCCTTATTATCGACATGAAGCGGGAAAGGATGCTCTTGCCCCGGATTTCCTCGAAACAACGGCTGCACTCTGCCGGGCTGTGGACGTAACTTATTGACCTCTGGCGCGGTATGTGGGATTCCCGGTGGTGATGTCTAAAAAATCTTCCCGGCCGAGCATCTTTCTCGCATGGCTGCCCCTGGCGATGATGTGGATTATCATGGCTATCGAGCAGCCGGCTATCGCCGCGTTGGTGGCCCGGATGTCGGAAGCCAAGCTGCAGCTGGCGGCCTTCGGGTTTACTTTTTCCGTTGCACTCTTCATCGAGGGACCGGTAATCCAGATGCTGGCCGCCGGTACCGCCGTCGCCGATAACCGAGAAAATTACAAACGGCTTTTGAGATTGATGCACATCATCGGATGGTCGGCCACCGTCATACACGCCATTCTCTGTATCCCATCCATTTTCAAGCCTTTTGCCGCAGGATTCATCGGCATTCCCGAAGAACTGTTGAACATCTCCAGGCTGACCCTCATTTCCATGCTCCCCTGGACCCTCGCCGTCGGCTACCGACGACTCTGGCAGGGGGTTCTGATCCGCTATGGCCGGACGAAGGTTGTTCCCGTGACAATGACGATTCGACTGGCGGTATCCTTCGCCACCCTGGCCTGGGGATTTTACACCAGGGAACTGCCCGGGGCCGTTCTGGGTGGACTGACACTGTCCCTGGGCGTCATCGCCGGAGCCGTCGCCTCCTGGTGGTATGTGCGGCCGGTCGTGAAAGAGATGCCCTCGGCTGGAAAATCGGCGGCCACAGAGCGGCTTTCTACAACCGGTGTCATGACCTGGTCCGCCATGTTCCTCTTCTATGTTCCACTGGCTCTTACCAATTTCATGAATCTGGGAGCCAGGCCGATTATGCAGATGGGTATGGCACGGGGTCCCATGCCCCTGGAGTCCCTGGCGCTCTGGCCGGTAAGCATTGGTTACATCTTCCTCTATTCATCAATTTCCCTCTCTTCACAGGAAGTGGTAATCGCCCGGCTGGACGGACCTGAATCCCGACGGGATCTGGTCCGATTCATATCATGGCTTGCAGCCGTGTTAGGCCTTCTGTACATCATTGTCCTGGTGACGCCCTTATGGCGGATCTGGTTTTCCGGAGTCTCGGGCCTCAGCGAGGAGTTAACCGCCCTGGCGGAAATTCCCATCCTGTTGAGCGCCCCGGTAGTCCCGCTTTATGCGTTCATTTCACTCTTCAGAGGTGCCCTGGTGAGACTTCGGCGGACCCGGGAAGTTACCATCGGCGTCGCTGTCAATGTCACTGTACTGCTGGGAACGCTCTTCACCGGGGTGGCATTTCTGCCCATACCGGCCATTAGTACGGTATCGGGTGCATACGCCATGGCCTATATCGCCGAGTTCATATACCTGGCATCCCGTCGTCCGCTTTTGTCTTACAGGAAAAGTGTTACGTGAAGGTTTTCTGCCGGTGAATGACAACCCCGGAGGGACAGTTCATTCAGGTGACATATCTTTCATCGGTGAGATACCTGTTCATATGATCACAGAGCAGAGTAACGATTCTTAAAGGTTTATCTGCTTTTTGAGCTTCTTTCATGGCAAAAAAGACATTCGCTCCTGAGGATACCCCGCAATAGAGACCTTCCTCTTCCCAGATACGGTGTGTCATTCCTTGTGCTTCTTCATTAGTTATCCGAACAAGTTCATCAACTGCACCGGATTTCAGCAATTTGGAAACAATACCGCCCTTGATTTCAGTTACCGGAAAATCCATTCCTGCATGCCAGAGCTCTTTTGAACTGGCCGGCTGAATACCGATGACTTTACAGTTCGGGCATTCTTTTTTCAGGACTTCAGCTATACCGAGAAGGCTTCCCCCGGTACCTATTGATTGTACGAATACATCAACCCTGCCGTCAGTTTGCTCTAATATCTCCTGACCGGTGATATGATGAGACGTTACATTGTGTTCATTGGAAAACTGCCTCGCCCACCATATACCGGGATCTGCTTTTTCATCATCAAGGCACAGCTGCCTGCCTGGAAGTTCTACTTCGGATCCTGCTATACTTCTTTCTTCCAAACCTTTAATATCCTCGGGTTCCATAAGCCTGACTTCGGCACCGACATTTTTCATCATCTTTTCTTTTTCACCGCCGGCTTTTCCGGGCATTGTTTCGTAGATGGTGACATTATATCCTTTTAACCTGCCGATAGTGGACAAAGCAAAACCGGTGTTTCCGGTACTGGATTCGATAATTGTATCTCCTGGTTTTATTCTTCCTGATTGTTCAGCTTTTTCAATCATTTCGAGCGCAATCCTGTCTTTCATACTGCCGGATGGATTCAGATATTCAAGTTTTACAAGAATCTCCGATTCCAACCCGGAACAAATATTATTCAATCTGACCATGGGAGTATTACCTATTAATTCCAATACGCTATCATGAATTTTCTTACCGCTCATATGCTTCTCCTTTGCTGAACCTGTTCTTTTTTTTATCCTGAAACAGGTGATGCGCGCAAAAGACATCACCTGTAACAGAGTTAACGAAGAGTGTAAATTTCTTATTCGAGTTCCTGTCCGATACCGAGTTCCTTTGCTTTATCCATGTAGTATTTTGAGGTGGCAATATCAAATATAGCCATTCCCATCGGGTTAAACATGACGACTTCTTCAGCTGGATAATCGGCCATGCAGTCATTGACTACTACATCACCTATAGATTTTGTATCTTCTTCCTGCAGGCCTCTATTAAGATGCATCATTTCAAGATCGGTCTTTTCACGGCAGCATTCTTCCCAATCATCAACGATGATCGCTTTTGTATGATCAAGTATGCTGACGTTATAGTCTCTCAATGAGCAATTTAACTGGAGTGAAGCCGGTTTAGGCGGTAAATCTATATAAGGAGCCTTTGAGACAGTACAGGTGATAAATATATCAGTATCTGTATAAGCGTCCTGCCAGCTGTCTGTTATAACAATTTTATCTTTGTAAGGACTGTCTATGGTTTCCTTATCAATTCCGCGGAGATCATATAAAAATATTTTGTTGATTTTGTCGCCCAAAATAGCTGTAGCCATCTTGAAATGATGTTGACCGATGGGACCCCAACCTATTATTGCAAGGTTGATATTATCCATAGGCCTCGCTTTTATAAAAAAGCGTATCATGAGTCCTGACACAGAGCTGGTACGGATTATGCTCAAAAGTGCCGTACTGATAATACATACCGGTTCACCTGTTTCAGCTTTATTTAGAACAACAACTGCATGGGCTCGTGGAATACCGTTATCAATATTGCCCGGGAAACTTGCAATCCATTTTATTCCGGCCAGATTGACATTCCCACCGACAAAAGCAGGCATAGCAATAATTCTGTTTACAGGCTCCCTATATCGTAAATATGGTTTTATTGGTTGAGCAAAATCACCATCATGAAGACACCTTACAGCGTCTTCAATAGCATCGATAGTCTCATTCCAGTTCATTCCGATTTTCAACAGGTCTGTTTTATTTAGATATAACATATATTGTCTCCTTTTCTTCTTCTAAAATTTATTTAAAAAGTATGGGGGAAAAAACCTTGTTTATGTGCGTCAATAAACATCATTTCGAAACCTTTATCTTTCATCCGCTGGAAATTTTCCCATCTTTCTTTACCTATGGCTTTCTCAATTGTTCCAGGTTCCAAGTCTCTGGCAGGGAAAATTCCAGGTTCGTCTACGGGTTGCGTATTAAGTCTTTCTCCACCATTTTCTGTAAGAATCAGTTTTACGATGAATTCTCCGTTTACTGTAGAAAAAGTAAATTCATAATCGCCATTAACCCTTTTAACCTGCATAATAAACCCCTTTTCCAGAATAGTTCATGATAAATAATATAATTCGGGAGAGCAACAACAAAAAATTTGTGGAAATGGGGATTTGACCCAATTCCCCTTCCGGATAAGATGGCTCAGCAGTTCTCTTCTCATAAGCACCAGGGTGGCTCCCTGTTGGGACACCCGGACCATGAATTCATTACACTGGAGCAATGAGCAATCTGACTGAGGGACCACCTCCCCGATCCATACTCAAGAGTGTCTTCGGATTCGAGGATTTCCGTCCTCATCAGGAATCCATCATTACCGAAGTGATGGCTGGGCGGGATGTCTTCGCCGCTTTACCCACCGGCGGAGGAAAAAGTCTGTGCTACCAGCTGCCGGCGGTCATCCGGCCGGGGTTGACTGTTGTTGTGAGCCCGCTGATCGCATTGATGAAAGACCAGGTGGATGCCGCAAAGGCTGCCGGCGTCGAAGCGGGCTGCCTGAACAGTGCCATGGACCCGTCAGAACGTAGGAAAGTGTTTAATTCTCTGAATTCAGGCCGGATGAAACTCCTCTACATCGCCCCTGAGCGACTGGCAATTGACGGTGCCTATGAACGACTGGCCGATTGGGGCTGCAATGCCGTAGCGGTGGATGAGGCTCACTGTATCAGCGAGTGGGGTCATGAGTTTCGTCCCGACTATCGGCAGCTGTCCCGGATCCGAAATGTCTTCCCGGGCATCCCTATGATGGCACTGACGGCTACCGCTACCCAGCGCGTGCAGGATGACATCATCACCCAGCTGGGTCTCGATAATCCTCATGTCGTCCGTGCCGGATTCGACCGTCCGGAGATATTTTACAGGGTGGAACCCAAGCGGGATGCCCTCAGACGCATCACCGATTTCGTCACCGCCCGAAAGGGCCGTTCGGGCATAGTCTATCGGGCAACCCGGGCGGATGTCGAGAAAACCGCAGCCCATCTTCGTGACCGGGGCATCGATGCCCTGCCCTACCATGCGGGTCTTCCCGACGAAATACGCCGTAAAAACCAGGAAAAATTTAAAACCGACCGTATCCCGGTCATCGTGGCCACCGTAGCCTTTGGAATGGGTATTGATAAGCCGGATATCCGCTTCGTGATACACGGCGATCTTCCTAAAAGTCTGGAAGCCTATTATCAGGAAACCGGCCGCTCCGGACGTGACGGTGACGACGCGGAGGTGCTTCTGCTCTGGAGCGCCGGGGACATAGCCAAATCCATGTTCCACATCAACAAGCTCGAAGATCCCGGAGAGCGGAACAGAGCCGGCGTGTCCCTGAGGAAGATGCTTCTATATGCCCGTACTTTCGCCTGCCGCCGAAAAGTCCTGCTGGCCCACTTCGACGAGGAGCATCCCGGAAGCTGTGGCGGATGCGATATTTGTGCCGGGGAAGTGGAATCGGTGGACGCCACAGAAGATGCCCGGAAGCTCCTCTCTGCGTCGGTCAGAACCGAGCAGCGTTACGGTTCACATTACCTGGTGGACATCGTCCGTGGAACCGTAACTGAGAAGATAAAGGATCGGGGACACGACAATCTTCCTACCTTCGGCGTAGGTGCCGATGAGTCCCGAAAATATTGGTTGGGAATCGCCGACGATCTGGAAGCCGGCGGCTTCGTCTTTCGGGATGAAGAGCGGTTCAAAGCCCTGACGATTACCGGGGAAGGAAAAGAGCTGCTCTTCGGCCGGACTGATTTTCGCACCATCCGCCGGGTCGGCGGCAGAAAGGAAAGCATCCACGCGGGAACCCTGAAATTCGCTTCCGGCGGTTCCGGTTCCGAAGAGAAGGAACTCTCAGGCACAGACCTCTCCCTGTTTGAAAAGCTCCGGGCTCTCCGGTTCAGGAAAGCAAAGGAAATCGGTAAACCTCCCTATGTGATTTTCCCCGACAGAACCCTCCGTGCCCTGGCGGCGCTGCGGCCGCATACAGGAGAGGAGATGCTGGACTGCCCAGGCGTGGGAGAGAAGAAGCTCGCAAACTGGGGAGAATTGTTTATGGGTGCTATCAGGGAATTTGAAAATGACGAGAATTAGGACGAGGGGTACAACATGAAAATTCCCATTTACCAGGTGGACGCATTCACTTCGACTATATTCGGTGGAAATCCGGCAGCTGTTTGCCCTTTGGCAAATTGGCCAAATGACCAGATACTGCAAAATATCGCCATGGAGAACAATCTCTCTGAAACATCCTTTATGATCGACCGGGGTGAATACTGGGAAATCCGCTGGTTCACCCCCACCCACGAAATCGACCTGGCCGGCCATCCCACACTGGCTTCAGCCTGGGTGATTTTTAATCTGCTGAACGACCGGGAGGCTCCGGATGAAATCGTATTCCGAACCCGACAGGCCGGAGATCTCAGGATATCGAGGGACAATCGACGGATCGTAATGGACTTCCCCTCCCGCCCCGGCAACCCTGAACCGGTGACTCCCGAGGTCACCCAAGCCCTGGGGATAAAACCCGAAGCGATGTTTCGCTCTCGCGACTGGATGGCCATATTCCCCGATGAAGAATCGGTTAGAACCTACCGCCCCGACTTCAACGCACTCTCAGGCTTAGCCGATGCCGGGAATGGTATCATCATCACGGCTCCGGGCAGCGGCGAAGTCGATTTCGTATCACGGTTCTTCGCTCCAAACCTGGGTGTCAACGAAGACCCGGTAACCGGATCAGCCCACTGTACCTTGATTCCCTATTGGTCCGAACGACTCGGAAAATCAGGACTTCGGGCCCTGCAGGTATCATCCCGATGCGGAGAACTCTTTCTGGAAGACCAGGGTGAAAGAGTCACCATTGCCGGTGAAGCGGCACTGTTCCTCACGGGAGAAATAAATGTTTGAGGTAATTTCAAAATCGAGCATTTTTGAAATTACCCAGACCTTTAGATATGCGGGGTTACCCGATGAATATCGATGAATATCAATGATACTATTCGGGCCCCCTCGGCCACTGTATTCAGATCTCAGTTCTCCTCCGCTTTTTCCAGAGTGCGAATCCAACCCGCTACCATCCAGGCATATTCTCCGAGGTAATCCTCCAGGTACCGCTTAAGTTTCCTGCGCTGAATATCTCCCAGAGCTTTATAGCGTTGAAGAAATATAAGCCGATAAGCTCTTTCCCCACCGAGCCACCGCAATAACGCCTGCCAGCTGTAGAGAAGCAGGTCGGTATGATGTTCCAGGTAACCCTCGGCCTCAAGACGAGCCTCTCTGTAGCGGCCCTCCCTCATCAATTTGTATACCGGATGACCCGGACAGCGTCTTTTAGCTGACGGAGCTGTCTTGATGACGTCTTCTTCAGCATCGCCGGAATCGGCGGTAGATCCGGATCTTTCAAGAGCGCCGTAACGGAGGCCCAACGCCGTGATAAAAGCAATCAGGGAAGGTACGAAAGCCACTCCGACAAGATCAATTTGTATCAGAAAGGCAACGGAGCCACTGAGGAGTGAGCCGATTACAGCGGTTGCCGCCATGTATCGACACCGGACTCCCGGGTTTCCGTTTCCGGCCATCAGATAGCCCCAGATAGGTGCAAGTGCCAGCTTGGGTGTGCTTCGCAGCAAGGCTTCCGGAAGGGCCTGGAATCCGGAACCCGTTTCATAGACGAAGATCCCGTCGATGAGACAGTAAGCCAGGATGACAAGAGAGGCCCGTGCGGCTCCCGTTCTGCCGTCATGAGGTCGGCTCGTCAGTTTAACCGAGAGGGCCAATGCCGCCAGGGGCAGCAGAGTTCCTGATATTCCGTCTACAGTCAGGCTGCGGAAGAAAGCATGAGCAGTCTCATAGGTAGAAGTTGGAGTCGCTGAAAACCCCGTCAATCGTAACTGGCCGGACGGAACGGCTGCGACCGCACCCAGCAGCAGATAGGTTCCGGGACGCCCGGAAACTGAAGGTTCGCCCCTTCTGTCCTTGCCGGAAAGAGGGAGCCACGCGATAAGTGGTGAAAACCATGTCAGAATCATCGACAACATATCGTCCATACGACTGAGTAAAGCAAACCCTGTGCCAATATGTGGTTTCTACATCTAAACCGATTATTAATTCCTTTCCATACCTATATTTAAGAAACAACTCAATTAGCCTGGAAAAATTGAACATTTAATGCTCTGTCTACGAAAGGATACGCTGCACTGGTCCTTGCAGACTGGTCATACTCAGTCGAGGATGCTAGTCTGCAGCAATGTTTGCTCTCACCGGTGGCACCGGCCACCTGGGCCAGGCCCTTCTTCGACAGATCAGTTCCCGAGGCGATTCGGTTAACGTCACAATCCGCCCCCAATCCGACAGGAACCTGCTGGAAGGTTACTGCAACCGCATCAGCAATGCACCCCTGGACGATGAGGATGCTTTGGCCAGGGCTTTCGCAGGCGCCGATACGGTAATACATTCCGCCGCCCTCATCGAAATACGCCGGGGTAACCTGAAGATCTTGAACGAGACCAACGTCACAGGTACGGCGAATGTCATCAAGGCCTGCAAACGCGCCGAAGTAAGACGCCTGGTTTATATCAGCAGTATCGAGGCCCTCGACTTGAAGGCCAAACGCCGTCCCATCCGGGAGGATTTCGGTTTCGCCCGGGGAAATGCCATCATGGAATACGGCAACACAAAGGCCGATGCCAGCCGGCTGGTCGCGGCTGCAGGTTTGACAGGTGAAATTGAAACCGTACTGATCTGTCCAACAGGTATCATCGGTCCCTGGGATTTCCGGGGCGGCCTGTTCTCCAACATGATTCAACGCTTTCTGGACGGCCGAATTCCTGCCACCGTGCCCGGCGGGTTCAATTTCGTCGATGTCAGGGATGTTGCCGGAGCCGTACTGGCCGCCGCCGAGCGAGGCAGATCCGGCGAAACCTATCTCGCATCCGGATCGTATCTGAGCATCGCTGAACTATTCAGAGAATTGGAGAATGTGAGCGGGATTTATCATCGCCGAATGAACCTGCCGCTCTGGCTTGCTCAAGTCGCAGGCGAAGTTAGCGAAATCTGGGGACGCACCACCGGGAGTGAAATGCTCTTCACCCGGGGATCGATAGACATCCTGCAGGTAGATACCCGCATCGATTCAGCGAAAGCCGCCGAAGAACTGGGATACCGCTCCCGCCCTACAGTGGAAACTCTTCGCGATACAGTGGACTGGCTGACTCGGGGATCGGCGGTGAACCCGGAGCCGACCTTCGCCTGACGTCCAACTACGGCGTTGACCAAGTGCTCGAAGGCTCATGTACCCGATCATCCATACCGCGCTGGAAGTCGCCCTGTCCGTATGCGGAGCTTCCCGGGACGATGTACCGGTATCGGTTCAGTTCTCAGGGTCATTCTATATCAAGATGACCTCTGGCGTCGTTCGGGCTACACTATCCTCCATGTCGAAACTGCGTGCACTCATTATTATCGGTGCCGATGGATTCATCGGCTCATTTCTGGACAGACATTTCCGCCAGGTAGGCTGGATGGTCCACGCCACCGTTTTCAACCGACCTCCCCGGAATGGTGAAATCAGGCTGGACGTCACCTACCCGGCCGATTTCGACCCGCTCCCGACCGGCCTTCCACTGATTAATGCCTCCGGTCTCCCCGACCAGGGCGCCTCTGCAGATCTTATGCGAAAAGTTCATGTCGGAGGTATACGGAATCTGATTTCCTGGGCCCGCAGAACCGATAGTCCACACATCCTCCACCTCAGCTCCATCTCAGTTTACGGGAACGCCACCGTCGGAACCGGACGAACCGAGGCAGCGACCCGCCGCCGGGAATGGAATCCCCTTACCGCCTCCCTTCCCTACGGACGTACCAAGGCCCGGGCCGAAGCCCTCCTGGAGCGATCCGGCCTTCCCTGGTCGGCACTCAGGCTGCCTGCGGTCTACGGTCCGGGTGACAGTTTCTTTACAGGACAGCTCCGGCGGCTCCTGGAGAATCAAGGCCGCCCCCTGCCACCCGGCGGTGAAAAATCCGTTTCCATCATGCCGATAGACCGTGTCGGACCTCTGATGGAAGCGATCCTCTGCCACGGACCGCTGAACGCCGCCCTCAATGCCGTCGGCGCCAGTCTTCCGTGGAAACTGATCCTCGAAGCTTATGCCGATGCGTGGAATCTGCCTTTGCAATATGATTCCCGCCGGCGGTTCCGGGATTTCCTGAACTTCGCCGATCCGGGAAGGCAGATGGCCGCCTATTATGCCGCTTTCGGAGCCGATTTTCCCGACGAGGTACTGCGGAAAATCCTGGGATGGCAGCCCGGAGGAGATTGGAGGGAAACGGTACGGGAAGCGGCGGCGATATTCTCTTCTCCTGTTATTCCGGAAGAGGCGCATCCCTTTTGAGCAATGCCTCGAATTTTTCGGCCGGTACAGGTTTGGAAAAATAATAACCCTGGAGGGCGTCCACCTCAAGATCGGTCAGAATGGCAGCCTGAGCGGCGGATTCCACGCCTTCGATGACGACATAACGACGGCGGTCCTTGATAAGATTGATGATATGACCGAGGAAATGACGGTCTTCCTCATCTTTTTCAATTCCGTCGACAAAAGCCTTGTCGATTTTCAGAACGGAGGCCGGTAGGTCCTTGAGGTAACGCAGTGAGGACTGACCTGTGCCGAAATCATCGATGTAGATGCCGAATCCCCGATTACTGAGTTCCTGCATGCGCTTGAGTGCCGCCGCGGCATTGCTCATACCCTCGGTTTCGGTGATTTCCAGCTTGAGCCTGGCCTTGTCCACCCCGCCGGCCTGGGAGAGCGCCTTTTCCAGTATTTCGATGAGATCCGGCTCTTCGAACATACCAGCCGAAAGATTGATGGACAGATAGATACCGGATTGCTTCCACCGGGCCAGATAACGGGCAGCGGAAAAGATCACTTGCTTCTCCATCTCCGTGCTCAGACCCGTCTCTTCGGCCAGATGGAGGAAACGGCCGGGTGGAAGAAGACCCTGCTCCGGGTGGCGCCAGCGCAAAAGCGACTCGGCGCCATGTATCCGTCCGGATGTATCGACAATAGGCTGAAAGTGCAGCTCCAGTTGATCCTCGTACAAGGCCCTTCGGAGCTGTGCGATCAATCGCAATTTCTCGACGGATCTTGCGTGAAGTTCCCCGTCATAAAACTGATACGATACAGCCCTTTCCCTGGCAGAGGACAGTGCCGCTTCCGCCCGGGTTACCAGAATCTCGCAGTTCTCGGCATCCCTGGGGTAAATGGCGATACCGATACGGCATTCCGGCCTTATCTCATAAAGACCCTTGGGATACGGAGTGGTGACTTGCGCCAGTATCGACTCGGCCAGTGACGCGGCATCCTCAGGTCTATCCAGACCGGTTACCAGAGCCGCCAGCTCATCGGATTCGCTTCGGAATACCGAATCGCTTTTTTCCAGATGTTCCTTGAGCCGCAGTCCTGTATTCTCGATGACATGGGTGGCAATGTCCGATCCGTGCTGCTGTCGTATCTTTGAAAAATTTTCCACCGCCAGTACAAAAAGTGCCTTGGGACTGGAGTCGACATTAATTTCCGCCTTCTGTATCTCCCGTTCGACAATGAGGTTCATCGACCTGCGGTTGAAAAGCCCGGTAGCCGGATCCCGAAACTCGTAAGCCATGAGACGGGTTTCCAGTTCGCCGAGACGAGTTATATCATGGGAAAACACCAGAGCGTGGGTAATGGGACCGCCCCTTTTCTCACGATAGGGAAAGAATCTCACTTCGACGTATTTCACGGTTTCACCGAAGGGAAATTCTTCGATGAAATGGACTTCCTCACCCTCCAGGCACCGGCTTAAGGGAATCTCAATGGCTCCCTCGAATCGGGCCCTGCCCCAGACCTGTTTAACGGTATGTCCTACTATCTCTTCCTTTTTCCTGCCCAAAGCCCGGATATAGGCCTTGTTGACAAAAACATACCTATACTTTGCATCAATGAGAGTGATGTAATCCCGGGACTCCTGGACAATAGAGCGGTACGGATCGTTCATCTCTGTTATTATACCTGTGTCTCAACCCCGGCGTCCAACCTCTTCTCCCATCGGTCATGAATCGCTATGCTCCCAGTATGGATACCCGCCCGCTCATACTCATTACCAACGACGATGGAATCGATTCTCCCGGACTTCATGCCGCTGCCGAAGCCCTCATGCCCATGGCAGACATCATCATTGCCGCTCCTGTCGATCAGCAAACCGCCTCCGGCCGTTCATTGCGGGCATTACCTGAAGCTGTTTTCGAACCCCGAAGCATCGATATTGACGGGAAGGATATCAAAGGCTGGTGCCTGAACGCATCTCCGGCCACAACGGTCCGACACGCTCTCCAGTGCCTGTGTACGGACAGGAAACCCGACATGGTTGTTTCAGGAATCAATTTCGGAGAGAACATCGGTACGAATGTCACCGCCTCGGGTACAGTCGGCGCCGCCATACAGTCTGCGGTCTGGGATATTAAATCCCTGGCCGTGTCCCTGGAAGTTCCACCGGAGTTCCACTATGAGCATGGTGAAGTGGATTGGTCCGAAGCCATACTCATACTCCGAAGGGCAGTCGAAAAGTTTCTTGCTTCGAACTGGCCCGAGGACGTTTACATACTGAAAATCGATATCCCCGATACAGCCGATCAGAACACCCCATGGCGGGTCTGCAGGCAGTCCCGGGAACCCGGCTGGTGGGGATTCATCCCGAACGCTTCAGTTGCATCCACCGCCGGTTCCACAATAGGAACACGAGGCCCCAGACCGGGTAAAACCTGCCATGATGAAGACGATATGGCCGTCCTCCTCAGTAAAAAAGAAGTGACAATCACTCCCCTGAGTGTCGACATGACTTCAAGAATCCCCCTGGAAGAAGTCGGGAAACTGTTCCGCTAATAGAGATTACCACCTTATGCCGTATGCATCTGTCATTCATATAGCATAGGCTTATTTCTTATACTCACAAAGATTTAAATTTAGTCGTAGATCTTCTCAATGCAGCGAACATTGGGCCGCTTTCCCCATTTCCGCACCCTACTATCACTTTATTTACTTTGCAGGCAACAACTTAATTCTGAATCGTCACATTTATTCCTAATTGGCACACTAGTTGCTCATATATAGGCACAGGAGGCGAATATGAACGCCAAACTTACGGTTTATACAATTATGATTCTTACAGGGGTGCTGATCCTGTCATTGGCCTCCTGTGCCAATCCTTCAGGCCTGAATATAGTCGTTCAGGAAGAACCTTCCACCGGTATTGATACCGACCCCGAAACGGGCCTGATTGCCGGACTTCCCCTTGAAGGCGATGCCATCATCAACAACCCCGATGTTGTTGTTTCCGACGGTGTTGAATGGGTCGGCGGCCTCTCGGGTAATGCCATGCGCGGCGATGAAGACGGTGATTTCCTGAGAATCACAGATGGTGCCCTTCCTGAACTCACTATTGCCGGCAGTGTGGAAGTCTGGGTATTACCCGAAGGAGCCAACTATTACACAGGCGTCCTCCATAAGGGCCAGGAAACTGACTTTTCTGATGAAGCCTGGAGTATGCAGTTCCATGCGGATCGAAAACCGTACTTCTACTTCGTCGGTGAAACCGGGACGAGCGTTAGCCTGATGGCCCCGGATCAGATTCCGCTTGATACCTGGAGCCACCTGGCCGCCACATGGATCTGCGATGAAACCAACGACACAACTGTTATCAAGCTGTATGTCAACGGTGTCGAATCAGTGAGTAAAGAAGTCACAAGTGTCGGCCCGGCCAGGGACTCAACCGGCGATCTGCTCATCGGTTCCCAGCTGCCCGAGCAGTACAACGCGACCTATGGACATCTTACCTTCATAGGCTTAATCGACGAAGTATCCCTTTATGACGTTGAACGGACCGCCGAAGAAATCGAAGCCGCCTACCAGGTGTACTTCCCGGCCCCGTAAATCAATAGAAAGCCCCGGTGTCGAACCGGGGCTTTCTCAGTCTTCAGGAATAGAATGAATGGTGAGGTTCTTTCAAAATTACCATTTTGCAAGAACCTCTTTATGGGGTCGAATACTTAATTTATTATATAATAATAAATTAAGCATTCTAAAGGTCTGGGTAATTTCAAAAATGCTCGATTTTTGAAATTACCTCTGGTATCAGATTCCGGCTGCCGCCACCGCTTCCTTCGTTAAACGAACCACTTCATCCCAGTTACCGGCCGACAGAAGATTCTTCGCTACCAGCCAACTGCCGCCGCAGGCGATGATGGCCGGATGGGCCAGCCATTCGGCCAGGTTACCGGCATTGATTCCTCCGGTGGGAACGAAACGCACATCCCCATAAGGGCCGTAGAGCGCCTTGATTTTGGCAAGACCACCGGAGGCACCGGCTGGAAAGAACTTCACCGTATTCAATCCCCGATCCATGGCCATCTCGATTCCAAGGGTGGAATCCACGCCGGGCAGAATCGGCAGATTCCTGTCGATGGCCCATTCCACAACGGACGCATTGAACCCCGGACTCACCAGATAGCCGGCGCCGGCATCCACGGCGGCTTTAGCCTGATCCAGGTTCCGCACCGTACCGGCACCCACCAGAACATCGCCCCGGTCGGCCATGGTCCTGATAGTCTGCGCCGCAGTGGCGGTACGGAAAGTGACTTCCGCCACCGGCAATCCGCCCTCCACCAGGGCTCCAGCCAGATCGCCGGCCTTACCGGCATCTTCAAGGGCAATGACGGGTATCACTTTCAACTCCGCAACTCTCTCCAGAAACTTCTCAAACATATTTAACTCTCCTACCGATCCACTCGCGCACTCCCGCCCCCGACGAGTTTCTCCACCTCATCCAGGGACGCCATCGTCGTATCACCCGGAGTTGTCATAGCCAGAGCGCCATGTGCCGCACCGTATTCAACTGCGGCAGCAGCACCTTTGCCGGCCAGGAATCCGTATATCAGTCCCGAGGCAAAGCTGTCCCCGCCACCGACACGGTCGAAGATTTCCAGATTGTTCCGCTGGGCCGCCTTGTGGAACACACCGTCATACCAGAGCACTGCACTCCAGTGGTTCACCGTGGCGCTTACCACATCCCGAAGAGTCGTGGCCACGGCCTTGAAATTCGGATAGGCGGCAACGGCCTGTTCAATCATGCCCTTGAAACTGTCCAGCTTGATGCCGGTGATGGTATCGTCCAGTCCTTCCACTTCGAAGCCGAGACAGGCGGTGAAGTCCTCTTCGTTACCAATCATTACATCTACCAGGGGGGCGATTTTCCGGTTGACCTCTCGGGCCTTCTCATGTCCGCCGATGGCTTTCCAGAGGGATGGGCGGTAATTCAGATCGTAGCTCACGATAGTGCCGTACTTCTTCGCTGCAGTCATGGCCTCTATGACCGTTTCGGCAGTGGTTTCCGACAGGGCGGCGAAAATGCCCCCGGTATGAAACCAGCGGACCCCTTCCTTGCCGAAGATGGCGTCCCAATCCACCTCCCCGGGCTTGAGTTCCGACGCAGCGGTATGAGCCCTGTCCGACACCCCCTTGGCACCTCGCATCCCGAAGCCCCGCTCGGTGAAGTTCAGCCCCTGCCTTGATAGGCGGCCGATACCGTCGTAGGGCCGCCAGATAAGATGGGAAAGATCCACCCCGCCCTGAAGCATCAGATCTTCCAGCAGGTGCCCGGCATCATTATCCGGCGCTGCGGTTACCACGGTAGCTCTCTGACCGAAACAGCGGCGCAATCCCCGGGCGACATTGTATTCACCACCACCTTCCCAGACCTTGAATTCCCGGGTGTTACGGATTCGTCCGTCACCGGGATCGAGACGAAGCATCACTTCTCCGAGGGACAGGATGTCCCAGCGGCAGTCTTCGGTTTTCCTGAGGTTCAATGACATGTTAAAACCCTTTACGTTTCATATTGCGGAACAGCGTCTCATAATAGCAGAAATCAGAAGGGGCGTCCAGAATCACCGTGCTGTAGTTATGACGACTTTTCCCCGGGCGTGACCTTTTTCAAGATACCGGAGAGCTTCAGCAACCTCACTTAACGGGTAACGTCTGTCAATAACAGGTACGACTTTACCGGTTTCAAGAAGCCCTTTCATATAAGCCAAATCCTTTTTATTTGGTTTCGCCATCAGGCTACCCATTTTCTTGCTCCCGATCATTGATATCCATGGTCCCAGAAGCATGGATTGGAGCATTTGAATCATGGAACCTCCGGTCATGACATAAATCCCCCGGGGACTTAATGCACGCTTATAATCTGAAATCGAATGGTATCCGTTAGCAGCAAGAATCAGGTCATAACACTGCCCATTTCGGGTGAAATCTTCTTGAGCGTAATCAATCACCTGGTCTGCACCATTCGAGCGTGCCGTGTCTAAATTCCTCTGGCTGCACACAGCGGTAATTTCAGTCCCGAAGGATTTAGCAATCTGCACCGCAAACGTACCTACACCACCGGACGCACCATTAATCAGAACTTTTTGCCCCGAATGAATCTTTCCTTTGTCACGTAGACCCTGCAGGGCGGTGACTGCCGCCATCGGTACGGCTGCCGCTTCCTCAAACGATATATTAGCCGGTTTCATCACCAATGCATCTTCACGGGCGC
>JAUVIY010000068.1 GCA_030592625.1 Spirochaeta sp.
AATCTCTTCACGCAAGGTGCCGTCATCATTCCTGCTCCAGGATGATTCTTCCATAACGGCACCGGCTGCAAGTGTTGTTCTGTTCAGGGGCTGACCGGACGTATTCAAATCGGTAATCCGCCAATCGCCGCCGGATCCACTGGTGTGACGTCGGAGGATGCCGTCGGCATTGATGACGGTATCGGATTCCACATGACTGCTTCCCGGATAATCTCCCTCCATGGCAATGTATATGGCCCGGGGATTTCCTTCGGTATCATAGGCATATTCAACCCGGGAAATCATACCACCTCCAGCATCCAGTTCTTCCCGGGCCGCCAACCTGCCACCGGTCCGATAAAAAACCGTGGAAGATTGCCTGGTGCCGTCAAGATAGAGGGATCTGATTTCCTTATTATCGCTATATTCGATGGATAACGACCAACCCTCACTCTCCGGCCCACTGCTCCTTATTGGAGATCCCGGTATACCACCGGCTGAAGAACGAAACCACTCAAGGGCACCTGTGGCACCGGAAACAGCTGCAATAAGCAGGATTGCCAGTAAAACGGTTCGTTTCATCAATCACCGGCCAGTAATTCATCGAGATAGATATCGGGATTGAATGGAACCAGATCATCCATTCCCTCACCCCGCCCCAGATAGGCGAATGGAAGATTCAGTTCTCGACTTATAGCAGCCACAAGACCGCCTTTTGCGGAAGAATCGTATTTTGCCATCACCACCGCATCGATACCTATGGATTTATGGAAGGTTTCAGCCTGCCTCATGCCGTTCTGGCCGGTTGTTGCATCAATCACCAGAATTTTCCTGTACATTCCGGCTTTCCCGAGACGATCCCGGGCAATCCTGTCGATTTTGGAAAGTTCCCTGACCAGGTTGGTTCTGTTATGCATTCTGCCGGCCGTATCAGCAATAACGACTTTATCCCCCTGACTCATGGCGGAATTGATCGCATCATAGATAACGGCACCGGGGTCCGAGCCATGATTTTGTTTCACAACACGGGCGCCGACACGCTTGCCATGTATCTCGAGCTGTGCAATAGCCGCAGCACGGAAGGTATCTCCGGCAGCCAGCACGATGTCTCCGGAACTCTCATTGTGGAATCGATGGGCCATCTTCGCGATGGTTGTCGTCTTACCCACTCCGTTGACACCGAGAACCAGGTACAGTGTCAGTTTTTCCGGATCCGGAGTCAGATCGGCGGTTTTCAGGGAAGGCCTGATGATATCCTTGAGGCCTGCCACCAGATCATCTCTGGTCCAGTCACCGGAGCTGCTGTTTCGATTCTCCCGTAATTCATCCACCAATTCCACGGCGGCTGCGGCTCCGAAGTCCGCTTCAACCAGCAGATCTTCCAGACTCTCATAGAAATCTTCACCGGTTCCGCCGCTTCGTGTCAGAAGATCCTTAATACGGCGGCCGAAGTTCTTTACAGATCTTCTGCCGTCCTTTTCCTGCTTTTTCTTTCTACCGAACATATCGCCGGTATCCTATGGCAAGAGCTCCTGTTCGGGAACCCCCGGAGCAGACGGTATACAACCGTGATATGCAAGAGATTCTCATTAATTGGAAAGCTCCTCGGCGGCCTTGAGGTATCTGGACAATTTAAACAAAACGTTGGTAAGCAGACCGACATTGATCGCAATACTGCCCCACATGAGTCCGTAGCTGAGGTTATATGCATTATACGCATATTCCTGTTCACTACTGCCATCCTGGGCGGTAAAAAACATATTGACATAATTCTGGGAGACACCCATGAGTATGATTGTCGGCGCCAGGGAAAAAGAGAACCAGGCAATTGAGTTGTACAACTTTTTCCTGGCAGTCGCCAACTCCTCCACCGGATCCACCAGAACATAGTCCAGAGGAATGGTCAGCCGCTCAGCTTCAGGATACAGGGGAACGGTGCGTGTCCTGAAGCCCTCCTTTTCCACTGTAAGGGACATGACACGATCCGGCAGATTGACTGACAGCGGAGCTCTCCCGAGCCATATGTTACCGAGTCTCACCGATGCCCCGGTGGGAATGGTCCTTACAAGAATCTGCGGTTGTACGGTTTCCTCAAGTCTCACATCAATCTTCCTGATTTCACTTGGTGCCAATACATCATGAATGATTTGAGGCGCATGACCCGCAGCCGTAATCTCCAGCAGTACCTTGCCCGGTACCAGGTTGGAATCAGACCAGAAACCAACCCCGACGCTTAATCCATTAACCGAAATCACAGCATCTGGAGGTTCACTCTGAACGGTTAAGGACGCCCAGGGCCTCCCGAGAACCATTCGTCTGGCCGCAGCACCGGCTTCAATGGAAATCTCCTCAAACTCACTCTCCCCGGCGGCTCCTTCCCAGAGAACTTCTTCACCTGCCGGGCCGTATGCAGAAATGCTGATTCCGAAATATTCACCGACCCTGACGATTTTCCCGGTAATCAGAACATCCAGACCCGCACTTCTTCGAAAAGTCCCGGGAGATGCTCCTTCGGTATCCCAGATATCGCCTCCTTCAGGAGGTACAGAATATATAACTGGAATTTCATCGGGTGAAGCTACACGATGAGGGGGAAATTGCTGCCAATACTTCAGGGCGGCATTTTCCTCATTTATCCTGATCTCGATATCATTCCGGGAAGAGGAATCGGCATTGATATCGAACAGTAATTCATCCCTGCCGGAGTACAGATTATTCAGTGTGGAATAAGACAGTAATTCTTCCTTTTCAAGCGATTTCCGGGCAAGCAGGGTTATTTCGGGACCGGTCAACTCATGAAGATCGGCACCGGTAAGTTCATCCCGGATCAGGCGGGGAAGCAGCGAGGCAGCTGAAGCCAGGGCAGCTTCGGCATTATCCGTTTCGAAAACGGCGACACCCACCTGCCACTCGGATTTATCAATTTCGGGTAGCGGATAGTCATCAGGCTCCGCTGCAGTGACGATTGATTGTGATATGAAAAGAACGAGAATTAGCAGAATGCAAAAACGACAAGGAAAGGAATGAAAGCCCGGGGAATCAGCCCTCATTCAGTTCACCGGCTTTCCGCACTGCCGAAAGCAGTCGCTCCTTTCGGAAAGGTTTCACCACATAATCAGCGGCTCCGAGACGAATGGCTTCTAGGATTTTCTCCTGATCTCCCAGGGAGGAGCACATGATGATACGGGAATGAGGATCGTCACTCCGAATCCGTTTCAAGGCCTCAAGTCCGTCCATCCTGGGCATGGAAATATCCAATAGGGTAAGATCGGGCTTCCATGCCCGACGAAGCAGCAGGGCCTGCCGACCGTCTGCAGCCTCGGCAACAATTTCGTGCCCGCCGGTTTCGAGTATATCCCGAATCAGGGATCGCATGAATTCGAGGTCGTCGACGACCAGGATTCTCATTCTCTCCGACCACCCACCCGCCAGTGCAGATACGCCTCGATGAACGGATCGAGTTCTCCGTCCATCACCGCCTGGATATTGCCTGTTTCATGACGGGTCCTCAAATCTTTCACCATCGTATAGGGATGAAAGACGTAAGACCTGATCTGGCTTCCCCAGCCGATGTCTTTCTTTTCAGCAGCGCTGGATGCTCGTTCTTCATCCTGTTTCTGACGGTAAAATTCGTAGAGCCTGGATTTGAGCACCTTCATCGCCGTCGCTTTATTCTTGAGCTGGCTTCTTTCATTCTGGCACTGAACAACGATTCCGGTCTCCAGATGTGTCATTCGAACCGCGCTCGATGTTTTATTGACATGCTGACCTCCGGCTCCCGACGCCCGGTAGGTGTCCAACCTGATATCCTCAGGTTTAACTTCAACTTCGATGTCATCGTCGAAAACCGGCGAAACATATACTGAAGCAAAAGACGTGTGACGCCGCCCGGCGGAATCGAAAGGGCTGATTCTCACCAGGCGATGGATTCCACCCTCACCTTTCAACAGTCCATGGGCGAAGTTACCGTCGATCTGAATATCGACAGACTTGATGCCGCCTTCGGCTTCCTGGATGTCCAGCAGAGTCATCTTGAATCCCCGATGTTCAACCCAACGGCCGTACATCCTGTACAGCATGGCAGCCCAGTCGCAGGACTCGGTTCCACCGGCTCCTGAATGAATCGTGACAAATGCTGACACTGAATCTGTCGCCTCACCAAGTAACTGCAGAGTTTTCAGCTTTTCGAATGTTTCGGAAACGGATTTAATTGCCTCGGAAACTTCACACTCCATACTTTCATCGCCGGCCTCGTCGGCCAGAGCATAGAGTACCTGGGTATCTTCAAGCTCATCGACAAGAGACTCCCACGGCTCATAACGGGATTTTATCCGTTTAATCTTCGCCATGGTATTCTCAGCCGCTTCATGATTGTCCCAGAAACCCGGCTGAGCCGTCGAGCTCTCAAGACGTTCGACTTCCTTCTTCAGTCCGGAGGAGTCAAAGACGCCTCCAGGTATCAAGGATGTCTTTTTCGAGGGAATTCACTATCGGGCTCAGATCGTTCAGCATTGTTGTATCCTCCAGGGATGCCGCTTCAGTCATCTTCAGGCTCCCGAATCATAACCCGGCGCCATCGTTTCTCGTTTAGAGAGGTAATTGCCACCGTGCCGTCAACGGGATACTGATAAAACCGAATTGAATCATAGAAATCCGTGGCCCGATCCATATCGATCTTCAGCCGACTGAGCCTTTTATCGTCCATGGATGTTGATTCGAAGACGCCTTTCTGCATCTGCCGGAAGCCGTATCGAAACAGAAGACCGGTTACCGCTTTGAGACTGTCTTCGTTTCCAAGGTCGAGAACAACGGAGACGAACATATTCCTACACTATCGACGCTTCCCCCCCGACGTCAAGGGAAGACATCCGCCGGACCAGGGGGTGGGATCGGAACGATTCGAACGCTTCAACCAACGGAGGCTGGAATCGGATGCAGGCACTGTCTGCATCCCGGGCTGCCAGCTCCAGATCCAGGGCAGCCAGAAACAGTCTCTGAGCACCTACCGCACCGGCGGAGCCTTTCGCTTTATGAGCCAGTCGGGCCGCGGCCTGCCAATGCCTGTCTCTGAGAGCCAGATCAATTTCATCCAGTATGGCTGGGATATCTTCCAAAGTGAATCGAATCACCTCAACCAGAAGATTTCGGTCTCCAGCCGTCCGTTCAAGAGCTTCAAGTTCATCGAAATCTTTCACTATTTGCCTTTTTTCTTCTCGTAAGCGGAGCGGAAATCATCCCAGGCCTGTTCCTGCTGCTTTACCGAATAATTTTTCTTTTTATGTCCCGACAGTTTCCGTTTTCTCACAGCAGAGTCCATAACCCCTTCACCCCTGGGCTTTCCGGCCCGATAAGGCTTGACCGGAGTTGAAAATGAATCCGGTCCGTCACTCGGAAGATTCTTCTGAACGCTGAGATCCTGTCTGATGGGAGGATTCAGAGTATGGAGATAACTGTCATAGCGACCGAAAAGACGTAATAGAACACGGCGCAACCAGCTGAGGCGATGGAAAGCCTCCTCAAACATAGGCTGGGGTGGGAGATCAAACAGTTTGTCAGGATTCTTAAACCGGATCGAACCACTCTCAAAATACCTGTCAAGTATGGTTTTCACCCTGTCCATATCGGGGATTTTCAATACCTTGGTGGCATAGTGAATGATACCCTCTGATACGATTCGTGGTTTTGCAAGCAAATCTGAAAGAACCTGGAACTCCATCGCAAGACGCTCTCGAATATCTTCCCTGAAACTGTCCATGCCTGTAAATGCGGTGAATTTGTCTTTGTTGTTAGTCCTGAATATTCTTTCGATCATATTCAGATAGAATTCTCTCAATTCCATCGATGCAATTTTATGTCGTGATTTGAACAAAGGGTACAGATGATCCCTGTATAAATAATCCTCACCAACATTGATTACCGCCGGGAGTCCGGTTCGGCCTGTCGGCTTCATGTAATGAGTGATAAACATCTCCCTGAGATCCGGCCAGTTTTCCTTGTATGGCTCGAATTGTTCGTCGAACTCATCCGGGGTCATCAGGAAACTTTCTTTACGGGATAGTTGAGAGAGGATGTCCTGGATGGTATTCCGCTTCTCCGCCTCCCGTTCCCTTCTCTGTTCAGCTTCGTCCAATTCATTTCTGGTAAAAATTTTAAGTATCTTTGCAGCGATGAAAATTTCAGGAGTGATATTGGTTCTTTTAGCCAACAGATCTTCCCGGTTGATGATAATTGCATCCGAAAGCTTATTCCAGAACAGATTGTCGTTCATGGACAGAGATTTCCGGAGACTGCTTACCACTGTTCCTAACAGTTTGGCCAGAATCGGCTGCATCGGACTGTTTGCAAGATTAGCTCTTATCTTGAATCGTGAAACTTCCACCATTACCGGCAGTACCGCAGGTGTCACAATCAACGTTTTCCCATCCAGATCAGGAAGAGCGTATATCAATAAATCGTCAATATGATTCTGAATGAATGTACCCGATATCTCCGCCAGGGAAAGAGGCTGGAGGACGTCATCGGGAAAACCTCCGCGCTTCTTGAGGCTGGTTACCGTCGGGAATGTCTTTCGGTCGGAGACACGGCAAGCCTGCCAGCGGTTCTCCACCAGCCAGTACCAGAATCGGGGTGAATCGCGGTCCGTCAGTATAATCCGGTCTTTCTCAAGCTGACCATCCCGTACCGTGTTGGCGATAAGACCGCAGCTTCCCCTCTCAAGGTGTGTCATGAGGGTGTGCAGTGTGGCATCAGCATTGAGGTATTCATGACCGGCTTTGGTAAAGAACTTGCTGTATGGCATATCCGGTTCCCACATGTCGCAGAGCCGGCTGAATAACGCCCGATGTTCTTCTCCAAAATGACCGAGCTGGGACATGAATTCGTCACGTCCAACCCGGTCCTTACGAAAATAGTCCGGCATCTCGGGCTGATTTCTGGGGGGGAGCTTTCCGGCCCTGTCAGCACTCATTCGTCATTCCCTCTGTTCCGTTTTTTCTGTTCCTTTCGGATCTTCCATTTCGGAATGGCATCGAGCAGAGTACGCAGGATGAGCATCAGACCGAGAAAGAACATAAAGGAGATCAGTACTTTTTGCACAATCCAATGATAGCCCCATCATCCGCTCAAGACAACACACACACGACGCCGATTAACGGTTGTGTGAGAACTCCCAGCAGCGATGAGCCCCGGATCTTCGGACAAAATCCGGATCAGTGGTTTCCCGGGTTATCTCCCGGACCGAAAACCGTTTATGGAGTTCTCCATCGAGGCTGAAACGGCGGAAATTCTCTGAAAATAGCAAGGTACCATCCTGATTCAGATGTTTCATAGCCAGTTTGATAAGCGGTGCATGATGATCTTGGACAGACCAGTCTATGCGACCCGCTCCATTCGAATATGTCGGTGGATCAATAAATATAAGATCGAATTTCTCATCATGAATTTTAAGGAAATCGAACGCATCAGACTTGATATAGGAATGGGACGGAGTATCAAATCTGTTCAGCTTCATATTGTCCCTTGTCCAATTGAGATACGTGTTGGGCACATCGACACTCACTGAATGCGATGCGCCTCCGGCTGCAGCCATTACCGAAGCCGTTCCCGTATAGGCGAAAAGGTTCAGGAAACATCCCTTGCCTATCCTGTCCCGTATGATTGCCCGTGTGGGCCTGTGGTCCAGAAAGATACCGGTATCGAGATAATCGATGAAATTGACATAGAATTTCATGCCGTTCTCCCGGATGATGAACCGGTCCCTGCTGTCTCCCATCTTGGAAAATGGACGAACTCCACGCTGTCGGGTTTTGAGATGCAAATCTTCATCCCGGCACCCGGTAACCTCTTTCAGAACCGACAGCAATGTATTCAGACGGCAGCGGGTTTTCTCCGGCGGGATTCTACCGGGAGCGGCAAATTCCTGTACATGAAGCCATCGGCCTTCATACCAGTCAACCGCAGCATTGAACTCAGGCATGTCGGCATCCCAGATTCTGTATGATGTCACCCCGGTTTTCTCCGCCCAGGAGCTCATTGCATCGAGATTTCTCTGAAGGCTGGTTTTCAGGGACGGTGCTTTGGGGTCCAGCATCAGTTTCTGAATTGGGCTGGTTCTCGGAGCCGTAACAGTGCTGTTTTTCGGTGCGCCAAGCCTGTCGTAAATCGCCAATACAATATCCATTCCGCCGCTGACGATGTTGAAATATTCCTCGGCACGGAGATAACTGGCAGAAGCGGTTTTCCGATCCGGGGCCAGCAGCGCCAGCCGCCAGCCGCTTTCCAGGGTTCTGAACAAGGTGCCTAGTGATTCGTACACCGGCAGGGGATCGGTAGGTATTCGTACTCCGTAAGGGGGATCGGCACAGACAAGACCCCTGTTGCCCGCCGGCCAGAATGACGGACGTCCCTGAGTAATATCATGGCGCTCCAATCGGATGACGTTGTTGAGTCCCGCCCTCCGTAGATTGGCCCTGGCAGTTCGAAGTGCGGTTTCGTTAATGTCGAACCCTGCCAGAAGAGGCATTCTTTCCAGACTCCCGCCATATCGAATGGAGGCATCATTTCTGATATTTTTCCAGAGATTGTCATTGTGGAGGTTCAATCCCTCAAATCCCCAGATTTTCCGGTGAATACCCGGCGGTGCATCTACCGCCATCATGGCTGCTTCTACCAGGAGCGTTCCGCTGCCACAGACGGGGTCGACAAAACCACCCCCGTCCTGTGCGATCCGGGGCCACCCGGCGATGGTCAGTACCGCAGCGGCGGTGGTTTCCCTCAGCACCGCATCGGTACGTTCAAGCCGATATCCCCGCTCATGAAGAGGCCGTCCCGACCAGTTGAGATAAATGATGGCATTCCGACCGTCCCATCGCGCTTCGATGCGAATATCCGGTGTTTTTCTATCGACAAACGGACGTGTACCCGACTCCTCAGTAAAACGATCCACAATCGCGTCTTTGAGTTTAAGAGTTGCATACCTGGGGTCTTTATCCCGAGGCACGCCGGTAACACGGCATGAAATGCTCATTGAGGGAGAGAACAGTTCTTCCCAGGGATGGGATAAGGCCAAGCGGTAGAGTTCATCTTCATTTCCGGCCTTGTCCGATACGAGCTCAAGTAATATACGTGAAGCGGTTCTCAACTCCAGACAGGCCTTGTATGAAAGGTTCAAATCACCTTCAAAACCCACCCCCCGGGATGCCGGTACAACTGAACCGGCACCCAGTTTTTTCAATTCTCCGGTTAACACATCTTCGGCCCCGGGGGGGCATGGTACGAAAAATCTCAATTACTTCTCCAGGTAGAACTCCACACGACGATTACGCCAGCGTTCCTCGAGATCGCCATGGGGAACTATGGGTTTATCACCACCGATACCTTCGGCCTGAAGCCTGTTCGCCGAGATTCTCCGGTCGATCAGCTCATCAACCACGGTTTGTGCCCGGGATTTGGATAGTGGAACGAGGATGTTCTTCTGCTCCCGTTCAGCGGCTGCGGGATTAGCCCAGTTCAGACTGACCGCATGACCTTCCACCACGATGCGGTAGCTGCCGTACTTCTGCATGATTTCTGCAAGGCGGTCAAGAACCTGTTTGTTTTTCTCACCCTCTTCACCACTCATCGTCAACTGGGGAGAACTTGGCTGGAAGGTGATGTTGTTAATCAGTATTTTCAGCCTGTTTCCTTCCCTGATAACCAACACATCCACTGCGATTTGCCCTTCCTCGACGGAGGTATGACCGAGAACATCGGTTACCGTCAGGACAAATGGATAATCTTCAGCGGACTGGACAAGTTCGCCCCGACCACTTCTTCCATCCCATATAATTCGCTCGGAGGGTCTGCCTCGACCTGAGAAAGTAATGAACTCTTTACCTCTCGGATCGTAAATTTTCAGACTCCACTCACTGATTCTGGATCGGTCTTCAACTCTCAAACCGATGACAACTTCATCATCAACATTATCTCCGTCGGGACTAAAAGGCTGAGGCTGCAGACTGACGGTGACATCAGGAGGACTGCCGTCGGAAACGAAGGGACGAGATTCCGCCCTGGGACGGGATCCTTTATCATAAACGACCGTCAGAACTCCCGTAAAAATACCCTCAACCGGCTTTCGGTTTCTGTCTGTACCATTCCAGGTAAAGCCTGCCGGTACCGAACCGACACCTGTTTCAGTAACCACAGTTCGGCCATCCTCATCATTAATGGAGAATGTCCAGGAGGCGATACCTTCAGTGTTGGGAACGACTGCCGCAAAAGTCTGCATACGTCGGGAATCAGTTTCCCCGGCTTTGATATAACCTTCTCTCGCGGTCAGGTAAACCGGCGTCGGCGCGGTATCGATCCTGATGCCCCGTACCGAGACTTGAGTTTCATTTCCGGCCTCATCAACTCCGATCACATCGTACGCATAGTCGCCGTCGGAAAGAGGATTGCCTGAATCATCGGTTCCATCCCATTCAAATGGTTCCAGAACTCCGGTCCAGAGTTTGCTTTTTACCTCGTTGCCTTCGGCATCGGTAATGATTCCCTTG
>JAUVIY010000330.1 GCA_030592625.1 Spirochaeta sp.
GAACTCTTTAACCTGGAAGCGACACCCGCCGAAAGCACAAGCTACCGTCTGGCCCATCACGATAAAATACATTATCCGGAAATCATAACCGCAGGAACTACCGATCCGTATTACACGAACTCCACCCAGCTGCCGGTGGATTTCACAGCAGATATTTTCGATGCCCTCGACCTGCAGGATGATCTGCAGAAAAAATATACCGGAGGAACCGTGTTTCACGGATTCCTGGGAGAACGTATCAAGGACTGGGAGGCCTGTCGAGAACTGGTGAAAACCATTGCGACCGGATACCATCTCCCCTATTTCACAATTTCTCCGGTTTTTTCCGTCTGTCCCGTCCATGGCTATCTCGAGGGTGAGCATTTCCAATGTCCGAAATGCCACAAGGAGCAGGAATCGGCGATAAACAGGGAAATTGCCGATCTTGAAACCCGAAAGAGTGAACTGGAGGAGGCCGCCAGATGACACTAGACCAGATCAACACCCGCCTGGAAGAACTCAAAGAGCAGAAAATCCAGGTGAAAGGACTGGAAACGGAAGTCTATGCCCGTATCGTCGGATACTATCGTTCCGTAAGGAATTGGAATAAGGGTAAAAAGGAAGAATACGGTGAAAGGCTGAACTATTCGGATTTCAATTCCGAGCGGCCCGGTTCAGTCGATGTCGTTAAGATTTCTCCATCCCTTTCACTGGTTAAGGAGAAAAAGGCACAGCACGAACTGATCTTCGCCGGTAACGGCTCACCGGTCAATTACCTCTATTTCTTCAGGAAAACATGCCCCAACTGCCCTCCTGTAGCCAACTGGCTTAGAGATTCAGGCCTCGAAGGCCGGAACATTGACGTCGACAGGGAATCCGGGATGCACGAAGCTGTCCGTTATGATATCACAGCCGCCCCCACCGTCGTGTTCCTCAATGGAGAAGGAAAGGAAACCGGGCGGGGAACATCTGTCCCGGTATTGGTAACCCAAATTGGAATTTCCGCCGTAGTCGGCGCCTGATATGTCTTTATCGTGATGCCTGGCGGGGGGCGATTCGCCCTGGTTAAAACCACCCTCCTGGACTATCCCGGGAAAGTGGCCGCTTCGGTGTTCCTTCCCGGCTGTCACCTCCGCTGCCCCTATTGCCACAATCCGGAATTCGTTGAGCCGAGATCTGTTGACCCGGACCTGAAAGCAGACGACGTCATATTCAATCAGGACTTCGAAAGTTTCCGCAGGTTTCTATCCCGGCGTGCCAGGTTACTCGGCGGCCTGGCAATCTCCGGAGGAGAGGCACTGCTGCATCCCCTGCTCCCGAAAATCATCAGCCTCGCGGAGGAGTATAAATTGCCGGTGAAGCTGGATACCGCCGGTCTGCTTCCCGATATCCTTGCCCTATACCTGGAATCGGGCCGACTTGACTATGTCGCAATGGATCTGAAAACCATTCCCGAGCGTTACCATGAACTGGGCTGGAAAGGATCGGGGGCGAAATCAGCGGAAGTGCTCCTGTTCAGAACCATGGCATTGCTGGCCGAATCCGGAACATCCTATGAGATTCGTACCACCGTGGTTCCACCGCTTGTGGATGAAACTGTCCTGAGAAACCTCATATCCCTGACAGCATCGGCCCCCAGGTGGGTCTGGCAGCCCTACAAGCCCGGAAATACACTTAATCCGATGTGGAGCAACCTCGCAGCACCGGACGAAGATGAGTTGAGGCGTATTTCAGATGGGTTTGAGACAGAAACCGAGATAATCATACGTTGATTTATCAGTCGAGGACGCCGGAAATACGCTCCAGGACTTTTTTGCGATTCAGGGGTTTGACGATGTAATTTCTGGCACCGGTCATCAGTGCTTTCTTGACAAGATCTTCCTTACCGAGGGCACTGATCATGATTACCTTGGCATTTTTGTCAAAAGCGATGATTTTTTCGAGGCAGGTGATGCCGTCCATATTGGGCATGGTGATGTCCATGGTTACCAGGTCTACATTGGGGTGAAGCTCCTTGAAGAGCTCAAGCCCCAGTATACCGTCTTCGGCCTGTCCCACGACGTCGAATCCTTCGGAACTGAGAATCTGGTTCAGCTGCTTCCTCACAAACATGGAATCATCAACCAGAAGAACCTTATAGGGTATCCCTGACGGATCCAAACCCTGGGGATCCTTTGCGTTGATTGTCGGGAAGTCGGCATTGACTTTCATTAATCATATTATAGTACTTTGAATCGGATCGGTGCCAATCAACTTTTATCTATGTTTTGTGATAACCTGAATTAAGGGAGGACCATATGGACGAAACCATTTCAGGGAAAAGCCCGGTTGGCCGCAGATTGTCCCAGATTCACAAGAAAGAACTCAGGTTTCTGGTCCATAACGGTAAGCGCGTTCGTCTCACCGACGAGATGACCATCGGCCGGGACAGGAGCAACGCCATCAGGGTGGATGATCCTCTGGTATCCCGTATCCACTGTATCGTTCACCGAATCAGAAACAGCTGGTACATCGAAGATGCCGGCAGTACCAACGGCACCTGGGTGAACGATAAACGTCTCCTTCCCGGAAGGTCCCTGTGCCTCGGATCGAAAGATATCATCAAACTGGGCGGCCGGATCGAGGTTTCGCTGGTTTAGCGGCTCTCGACCCGCTTGAATCCCTGTATCTCCACAGGTACAGTATCAGCACTCTTACGGAGGCTTCTCCATGACTGTAAACATGCGCCGCTGGTCCGATCTCAGCGGGAAAGACAGAGAAAAACTGCTCTCCAGATCTGAAATCGACATCGCTGAAGTGAGCGATGCGGTAGCCGGTATCATTACCGATGTCCGGGATAGAGGCGATAAAGCCCTTCAGGAACTGAACAAGCGCTTCGACGGAGTTCCTCCCGACACACCGATCCGGGTTCCGGAGAGCCATTTCGATGAAGCCGAAGCCCTCCTATCAAAAGAGATAAAAGACGCACTGGAATATTCGGTGGAGAACGTCCGCCGCTTTCACGCCGACCAGGAACCCGACGGCCTGCATTGGAAGGAAATCCGCCCGGGCATCATGGCCGGAGAACGCACAGGCCCCATCGATTCGGCGGCGTTCTACGTTCCCAGGGCCAGGGGCAGCTTTCCCTCGATGCTCTACATGATGGCCGTTCCCGCCCGGATTGCCGGCGTGAAGCGCATCGCCATGGCCAGCCCTCCCGATGAGACAGGCCGGTTGGATGCGGCCTGTCTGTATACGGCCCGTCTCTGCGGTGTCGACGAAGTTTACGCCATGGGCGGAGCCCAGGCCTGGGCCGCCCTGGCCTACGGCACCGATTCGGTGAAAAAGGTGGATAAATGCCTCGGCCCGGGGAGCAAGTACGTCGCTGCAGCCAAACGCCAGCTGGGAGACGTTCTGGACTGCGGCCTCCCCGCCGGTCCATCCGAGTCTATCATCCTGGCCGATGC
>JAUVIY010000395.1 GCA_030592625.1 Spirochaeta sp.
GGAAGGTGATGCTGATGGTGAAGGCAGGGGATGTTGTTGACCTCTGGATCGACAAGCTCATGCCTCTTCTGGATAAGGGTGATGTCATTATCGACGGTGGGAATTCTCACTTCCCCGATACCATACGGCGACATGAAAAACTTAAAAATGCCGGTCTGCTCTATATCGGTACCGGTGTCTCCGGCGGTGAAGAGGGCGCCCGTACCGGTCCATCCATCATGCCCGGCGGCGAACCGGCGGCCTGGCCTCTGGTGAAACCGATATTCCAGGCCATCTCGGCCAGGACCGACGACGGTGAGCCCTGCTGCGACTGGGTGGGCGAGGGCGGCGCCGGTCACTACGTGAAGATGGTTCACAACGGAATCGAGTACGGTGATATGCAGATGATCACCGAGGCCTATCAGCTGATGAAGCAGGGTTTGGGGATGAGTCCCGATGAGATGCATGATGTCTTCGCCAGGTGGAACGAGGGCGAACTGGATTCCTACCTCATCGAAATCACCCGGGACATCCTGGGTTTCAAGGACGACAAGGGCGAGGCCCTGGTGGAGAAAATACTGGATACCGCCGGGCAGAAGGGCACCGGAAAATGGACCGGAGTGAGCGCCCTGGACCTGGGTGTCCCTGTCACCCTTATCGGTGAAGCGGTATTTGCCCGCTGCCTGAGCGCCCTGAAGGAAGAACGGGTTGCTGCATCGAAAGTACTGAGCGGCCCAAGCGTGACGTTCGACGGTGACAAGGCGGCTTTTCTTGACAACCTCGAACAGGCCCTTCTGGCCAGCAAGATTGTCAGCTACGCCCAGGGCTATATGTTGATGCGGGAAGCCGCGAGCGAGCACGGCTGGAACCTGAACTACGGCGGTATCGCTCTGATGTGGCGGGGGGGCTGTATCATACGCTCGGTGTTCCTCGGAGAGATAAAGAAGGCCTATGATGTCAATCCGAACCTGAACAATCTGCTGCTCGCTGATTATTTCAAGGGTGCGGTTGAGCGGGTGCAGACGGGTTGGCGGCGTGTCATCGCCAAAGCCGTCGAGCTGGGCATTCCGGTACCGGCGATGTCGTCGGCCCTGGCCTTCTATGACGGGTATCGTTCGGAGCGTTTGCCTGCAAATCTGCTCCAGGCCCAGCGTGATTATTTCGGGGCTCATACGTATGAGCGACTGGATTCTCCACGTGGTGAATTCTTCCATACGAACTGGACCGGGACCGGCGGGGATGTGAGCGCGAGTACCTATTCGGTATAGAAATTCGTTTTGGAAAATAGCGGCGGGGCGGTTCGATTTTTTAGAGTGAGATAATCTCGAAGCCGGATTCGATGTAACGGCTCATCGAAGGGTGTCCCTTGAGTTCGGAGCAAAGGGGCAGTCCGACTTTTTTAACATCTTCCAGGGCACTCATCTGCTTTGCGCAGGCCTGACAAACGCAGCTGATGATTCCGGCATCCATCACCCGGTGAAAATTCTCACTCAACATCCTGAACATAACAGGATTGCCCTCTTCGAGATCCTCGAAACCCGAGCCGCCGGAGAGCAGCTTCACGAGTTTCGTCGCGCTGCCTTCAATCACCAGGGCTACCTCATGCCCTTTTTCCCGGAGGTCCATGGCATTGATGAGTACATGGATAAAACACATCGGATCGCCGTTGAAGGCGAAAAGTGCAATTTTTTTCATAATTGACTCCTGATCAATGCCGCTTCTTAATCTCTTTCCTGATGATTCGGGATAGTTTCGCCTCTGATGGGGGAGGGCCGAGTTCGACTTTTCTGCCGCCAATGTACATGACGTCGGCCAATCCCCATTCCTCCAGGTTCTCCGGTCTTGACGCATCGATGAGGTTCAGGGTGACGGGTAGGCCCGATGCCGCTTTCTTCAGGCGTTCGTAGGCAATTGCCGTCACGGTACAAGCTCCGCTCATGAATGTTGTGGCCATCAGGTTCCCGTCGGCATCCCGGGCCGGGGGGAGTTTGGCGGTTTTCCTCCAGGCTCCACTGTGCTCGGCACCGTCGAGGCTTTTAATCACCAATTCCCGAATACCGGCTTTGTCCGCCCGGCGATAGCCGTTTTTCTTGTACCAACGGGATTTCATCCAGATCGGAAGACTCAATCCCCAGGCCAGGACGGCTTTGCCCCCCCTGCTGAGTATGTCCTCTTCAGCTGCGGCAAGCAGGGCTTTACCGATTCCCCGACCCTGAAAGTTTCCCTGTCCTTTTTTATACCCATGCACCCATGTACAATGGATAAACCAGATATCGTCGGACGAAGCTCCGGCCGGGGAGTATCGGCTGGGATAGTACTGAATCATTCCGGCGTACTTTCCGTCATCTGTAATCGCAAGCTTCACGCCCAGCTGTCCTTCGGTTTTCATCTGTGCGAGCCAGTGAGCTTTATGATCCCCGGATTCGGCCATCTCGTCGGACCATGATTCCAGGCAATGGCAGAATTCCATTTCATCCTGTTTCTGAAGATTTCTGATTTCCCA
>JAUVIY010000043.1 GCA_030592625.1 Spirochaeta sp.
CTGGGCAAGTCCCTGATATTCAAATACGTCGATGAATCCCGCCGGGAGGAGATAATATCGGCCTCCGAAGTTCTGAAGTACTCTGAAGGGGATCAGATTATCAGTGAGGGGGATGACAGTTCCCATGTCTACCTGGTAATCAGCGGCCAGGTGAGTGTGAACGTCAAGGACAGCGGCGGCAAACAGGTTTACCTTACCACTATCGGTGAAGGTGAAATTTTCGGTGAAGCCGGGATTTTCCTTAAAACGACCCGGACGGCCGATGTTGTGAGTCTCGGAAAATCACTCATTCTCAGGCTGCATCGAAAGGATCTTCTCACTTTCATCGGAAAGGACCCGGCGGCGGGCATTAAGGTGTTGATGATTATTATCTATGGACTGCTTAAAAAACTCCGTGAATCCAACCAGGAACTTGCTTATGAGCGAAAAAATGATGGCGAACAGGAAGATATCGACGCACTCGTCGAATCACTGATAAAGGATTAAGTCATATGACAATATCTATCATTTATCACACACGCTTCGGCAATAATGCCCTTATTGCCGATTTACTTTCGGACACACTGGAAAGTAAGGGGCATGGAGTATCCATTCATCCTATAAGCGAAGCCCATCCCTCTGAAATCCCCGCATCAGATCTTTACATCATCGGAAGCCCGACCCAGATCGGTACGCTGCCGATAAGAGTTGGCCGATTCCTCAGGCGCCTGAAGATTCCCTCCGGAAGCCGATTCGCCGTCTACACCACCCATGCAGAACCCGGATCCGGAGCCCCCGGGAAGATTACTTCGACCATGGAAGCCCACGGTGCCGAATCTGTCGCTAAACCCCTGATGCTCGCCGTAAAGGATCTGAAAGGCCCCCTGGAGGATGAATGGGAATCAAAAGTGACGAAATGGATTGAAACCCTGTGATTAATAAACAGGCACCGTGAATCGTCTTGGCTGCAATAAAGAATTTAAACTCACGCCCCACACCGGAATAATCGCCTGTTTCAAGAGCATTCAGCAGACATCCCAGATTCATATTCTTTTCAATGGTCACCATGTTCTGATATTCCCGGTATTGCCCAGGTACACCATGAGTATTTGCAAAACTAAATGACAGGTATCATCCGGAATTCAGCATTGTGATGAATATCCGGGAGAATTCTTTTAGCTTCAGGCGCCTTGGTCTCCGGCAGAAAGGAAAGGTAAACTGGGAGCATGAGCCGACGTCTTTTCCACATAGAATCAATAAAAACTGCCCTCAAGGACTTTCAATCGGCCTTCCCCGATATCAATAACAAGTTAGCCATGAGACGAGAAGATGTTTCCAATGTCATGGTGGATCAAATTGTTGATGCTTATGTATTCCTGAACGATCTTCTGGAAAAGGATATCGACATCTTTACTCCTGCGGGTCTCCATTCCCTTCTCGAGATGAACCATATTGTACTTTGCGGAACAGATCCCGAAGAGCGGATGAACTATTATCATCATATCAATGAAACCCGAAACCGCTTTCTCAAAGGTATCAAGCCGATACGTAAATGGGTGCTGGATAATATTGAGAAAACCAATCCCTGGAAACTGGCAACAGGTTTTTATTCCCTGATTCTCAGCCAGCCGCAGCTTTTTCTCGAAGGTAATCACAGGACCGGTAATATCCTTCTCAATTATCTGCTGGTGAGTAAAGGTGCTTCTCCTTATATCATCACTCCGGAAACAGCTATTGAATATCTGGATATATCAGGAGATATTAAATTCACCAATAAAGATAATACCTGGGGGAGTAATATTTCGCTTCCGGGACATCGCAAGAGATTTATTGCAATGCTGAAGGAACAAACCAATTCACGGTTTCTGGAGCAGTAAATGACTGATTCCACAATTTTTATTTTTTTATCATTCGCGGGTAGTCTGGCCATCATAGTACTCGGTCTTCGGATGCTCAATGATCGTATTCTGCTCAGTTATGGCTCTCAAATCCGGAATCTGCTCGTCAAAATCGGCAACCGGCCTCTTCTTGCCGCGGGTACAGGCGCGTTCATTGCCGCCGGTTTCCAGTCGTTACCCGCAATCACCGTTCTCCTGATGAGCCTGATTCATGCCTCGTCCATTTCAACGGGAACCGCTTTTGCCATTGCAATCGGTGCGGGTTTCGGTCAGGTTCTCCCCTTCTGGATTCTTACAATCGGTGGTTTCATGACGAATGCTACCGACTGGGCATTGCCCGGAATGGCTCTGGCAATTCTTCTTTCAGTAACACACAAGCGCCAATTGGCCCGGCTCGGTATTGGATTAACAAGTATACTTCTTGTACTGATAGGCATCGGATTCCTGAAAAACCTCTTACCAGAGACCAGTGAGGCCTCCCGAATTCTCTTTATTGTTCGATCACTTCGAGATATGCCGATACTCTTCAGTCTTCTGGGCTTCAGTATCGGTGTCGTACTCTCCTTCCTCACCCAGTCATCCAATGCTGTTCTCGTTACGGCATTATGTTTTTCATGGACGGGATGGACCTCTCTTCCACCGGTTCTGGCTATGATGTTCGGTGCGGATGTCGGTATTGTTTTAACGTTGTTTCGAGCTTCCGGGGTTTACGACAGTAATTCCAGGATTTTCTCTTTTGCCCTCATTATACGGATTCTCATTGCCGCATTGGCCGGTTTATTTCTGGTTTACCCTCTGGAATCCCTGACATCCATTTTGTTCCCCAATACATACTTTCGGGCAACACACATCCCCTTTTTTTTAACTTCCATATATACAATCTGGTCTCTACTCATTAGTGGAACAGCTTTGTCTCTCCGGTCCGGCTTTATTTCTGCCGGTTCTACAATTCAAGCGATTCTGGGAAGGAATAAATCAAGTGGAAATTTACCGGTAATTCCCAGAAGTCTTCCGGATTCTCTTGAAGCAAACCTGATTACAACCCGTAACGAAATAGGACAGACCGCTGATATCGCTCATCAAATGCTCATGCTGGTTCTCAACGCATCACAGGAAATTGAATCGACAAGAATATATACGGAACAAATATTCGAGCTTCACACCAATCTGAATCTGACAAAAGATCAGGTGACCCGATTTCTCACGTACAGCGTCAGGGAACCTACCGGTGCCGATCAAGCCCGGGATATCACAGCACAAATGCGTATCAATCTTGAGATTTTCAAAATCGGAGAATCCTGTGTGAATGTCGCTTCCACACTGGAACGAATATGCCGTAAAAAATATCAGATTCACGAAGACGCTTTAGACGATTTGTATTCCTTCATCGCCCAGGTTCTCGATTTCCTCAAGTACAACAGCGACTGTCTTGTTCGCAAACTCATATCCTACGATTCAGATCTGGCTGTAGAGATGGAAGAGAACGTCATCCGGGTTCGGGATAAGCTCCGCAAGAGGGTTCGTCACACACTTGAACGAGATGAAGATGCCGACATACGCGGTGAACTACAGTATATGGAGATTGTTCATTATCTTGAACATATCGGTGACAGCTGTCTTTCAATCTCTAAAGAGATTCCAGGACTTCGTTAATCTTGTGTGACAATTGCCCGTACGGGAACGTGTACATGGCCGGAAAACTCGGCGATTAACATATTTTTAACAATTCCAATACAAACTCATAACAGAATAAGCGCTTAATGCGGGCAATGGTCCGGAATTTACCGGGCAAACCTCTAATAAGGAGAATAAAATGAAGAAAGCACTTATCTTCACACTTATGGCCGCTCTGGTCATCCTTCCCGTTGTTGCCAACGGCAGCAGCGATCCTGCCGCAGGATCCTACACCATTGAGGTGTCGGGATCCACTACCGTCTATCCCCTGATGGAACTCCTGGGCGAGCGATATCACGAGCTCCACTCCGAAATTTCCATTAATGCCAACGGCACCGGTTCCTCTGACGGAATCAAGGCAGCGAATCAGGGCACCAGTGAAATCGGTATGGCCAGCCGGAACCTGAAAACTGAAGAGAAGGGTTTCGGCCTTGATGAGCTGGCTATCGCTTTCGATGGAATCACCCCTATTGTCCATCCGGGAAATCCCCTGAAAGCCATGACTCTTGAGCAGATACAGGCTGTCTATACCGGTGCCATCACCGACTGGAGCGAACTGACCAGTAAGAAATCCGGTCCTATCGCCGTTGTCAGCCGCGAGCCCGGATCCGGTACCCGCGGGGCATTCGAGAAAATCGTCGGCTATAAAGACCAGCTCGTCGCCGGTGCTTCCGAGTTCGACGGTAACGGCGGTGTTAAGGCTGCTGTTGCAACCAACACCGACGCCATCGGTTACCTGTCCCTCGGTTATCTTGATGATTCCATTCAGGGTGTGTCCGTCGAAGGCGCTGAGCCTACCGTGGCCAATGTCGTAAACGGTAGCTTCCCCATCGCTCGTCCTCTCCTGGTTCTCTACCGGGGCGATGAAATTGCACCTCAGACCAAAGCATTCCTGGATTGGATCATGAGTGCCGAAGGCCAGGAAATCGCCGCTACCAAGTGGGTTCCGGCAAAGTAAGAAATGGGTCTCTCGATTCACTCGGTACCAAATAAAATGAATTATCAATCCTGCAGCCTCCTCCTCACGAGGAGTCTGTCGGGCTTGGGCTTCCGCTTTGCGGCATCCAGCTCGGTTCAGTAATGCCCAACAAGCTTGGTTATTGCTATCAATCCCCTTGGATGTCGAGGCAATTATTGAGGATTTTTTCTCAGCTCAAGGCACGAATGCGGAGCATCTATGTCGTATTCGACAAATAAGTAACGCTGAAATGAGGTAAAAGACCAAAAATCGAGCCGGAATTGCTTAAGTCCGACAGGCTCCTGGGGGGCCGCTTTCAGGAGAGGTCATGGGACGAAAACAAGTTATTGATAAGATTTTCCGAAATTTCTTCCTCGTCGTCTCCACCTCGTCCGTTTTAGCACTCATCGCCATAATATTTTTTGTATTCGTGCAGGGAGCTATCCCGTTCTTTACTTCGACGGCTCCATCAATACATCTGATTCCCTTTGGTATCAATGAATTCTCCGTAAATAGTGAACTCTATAGATTTGACGATCTTCCCCGTAATGCTAAATATGTCGAACTCGAACAACAATGTGAAAGCTACTCAGTTTTATTTTCAAATAATGATGAATCCGTCACATTGGCGTTGGAAATCGATCTGGATAACGATGTTGTCGCAGATCGGGTATCCATTCTCTCCTCTGACGGAGGCGAAGTGGATTATACAGAGGAATATGTTTACGAGGTGAAGTACAAAGGAACCATTGCCGGGCAGGAATCGGGATTTTACATCGCCATTCCACAGACACCGACCAATTTCTTTTCGGAGTTCCTTTTCGCACTGGATTGGCGTCCGACCTACAACAAACAGTACGGCATCCTCACAATGGTTCTGGCCACATTTTTTTCGACACTTGGTGCTGTTGTTATCGGTGTTCCTATGGGACTCCTGACCGCTGTATTCCTGGCGGAGTTTATTCCGAAAGGAGTCGGCAGATATGTCCGTGCCGGAATCGACCTGCTGGCGGGTATCCCCTCGGTGGTTTATGGATTTTTCGGGTTGATGATGATTGTACCTCTCATAAAAAAAATCAGCAATGCCGCATCGGGAAGCGGTCTGCTGTCAGCTGTTCTGATTCTGGCAATCATGATGCTGCCCACGGTGATATCCATCTCCGAGACATCATTGAGAGCTGTACCCAGAGCCTACAGGGAAGGGTCCCTGGCCCTGGGGGCGACAAAAATGCAAACTTCATGGAAAGTGGTATTCCCCGCTGCAAAATCGGGAATCCTGGCCAGTATCATTCTCGGCACATCCAGAGCGGTTGGTGAAACAATGGCTATTATCATGGTGGCGGGGAACTCACCCCAGATGCCCGGCAGGTTAACCGACGGGATTCGAACCCTGACGGCAACAATTGCCCTTGAGATGGGATACGCTCAGGGCAGGCACAACCGGATTCTGTTCTCAGTAGGAATTGTACTGTTCGTCATGATTCTGATTCTCAATACAATAATTCTGGTACTCAAAAAACGAATGACGGAGGAAAGCTGATGAGGGGAAATGTAAAAATCCGCCGGAATAAGGACCGGGCTGTATATACCTCCATGGCGGCTGCAACAATCCTGATCCTGACTGTTCTGGGATTTATAATCGCCTATGTCGTCATTCAGGGCGCACCGGGACTCACCTGGGAGTTTCTGAGCTCTTCGGATTGGCGGGTCGGTATCTGGCCGATGCTGCTCACAACAATCTACGTAGTAATCGTTTCTTTAATTGTGGCTCTTCCCATCGGAATAATCACAGCTGTCTACCTGAACGAGTATGCAAAGAATCCTCGCGTTATCCGTGGGTTGCGTCTGGCAATCGAAACACTGGCCGGAATCCCCTCCATTATTTACGGTCTTTTCGGTTTGCTGGTGTTCTGCCGATTTTTCGGATTCGGCCAGTCCATAATCGCCGGTGCCCTGACGTTGAGTATCATGATATTGCCGGTGGTGATTACCAGCACTGAGGAAGCTCTTAAGACTGTACCCATGTCCTTCAGGGAAGGGTCTCTGGCTCTGGGGACCACCAAGATTCAGACCATACGCAAAGTCATCCTGCCAAGCGCCATGCCTGGTATCATTACAGCTGTTATTCTGGCCATCGGTCGGGTGGTGGGTGAATCGGCACCGGTACTGCTGACTGTGGGAATCGCCAAGAATGTACCCAGATCCATCATGGATTCAGGAAGGACTCTTACCATTCACCTGTACTATCTGACCAAAGAAGCGGTCGAGGAAAATGCCTTCCAGCAGGCCTTCGCTACAGCCACCATCCTCATCGTCTTTGTCATCATTATCAACATGATTACCCGTACACTGTCCCGTAATTACGAGAAACGCATGGGGAGCGTTATATGAGCGATTTAGAAGGAAAATTCGTCGTAAAGGACCTGAATCTCTGGTATGGAGATTTTCAGGCTCTTAAAGATATCAGCATGGACATCCCGAAGAAGGAAGTTATCGCTTGTATCGGACCTTCAGGATGCGGGAAGTCCACATTCCTGCGAAACCTGAACCGGATGAACGATCTGATTGATATCTGCCGCTGGGAAGGCTCCATCAAAATTGACGGTGAAGACATCATGGGCGATATTGATGTAACCGAATTACGCACCCGGGTCGGAATGGTGTTTCAGAAACCCAATCCATTCCCAATGAGCATATACGAAAACGTCGTTTACGGACCGAAGATGCAGGGGCTCCGGGACAAGACTCAATTAGCCGAGATTGGGGAAAACTCACTGAAGAAGGCAGCACTCTGGGATGAAGTCAAAGATCGGATGAAGAAAAGCGCCTTGGGTCTCTCAGGCGGTCAGCAGCAGCGATTATGCATCGCAAGGGCCATTGCCATGGAACCCGAGGTGATTCTGATGGACGAACCGACCAGTTCCCTGGATCCTATCGCAACTCAGAAGATCGAAGCGCTGGTGGAAGAGCTGAAAAAGGACTACACCATTATCATTGTCACCCATGCCATGCACCAGGCCGCCCGGGTGAGCGACAAGACCGCTTTTTTCCTTCTCGGGGAGTTGATCGAATTCGGAGAGACTTACCAGATTTTTCACGATCCGAAGCAGCAGGAAACCAATGATTATATCCATGGACTTTTCGGCTAATCTCAAATAAAAGCGACACGGGGGTAGAAGAAATCCCGGAAATCTTCGTACAATGCTAATCAATTCGGCGTGAAACTCCCAAAATCGACAACAGCCACCAATGAGGACCTTTGCGCCGAGGTCCACGGCTGCCAGGAGAAATTATGAATCCCAAATACGATTCCCTGCTCAAGGGCAAGATGTCAGATCAGAGTTATGAGCGCCTGACCGCCCTGAAAAACCGGAAGGTTTACGATTTCGTCGGTGAATTCGCTGAGCACTGCGATCCTGCTTCCATCTACGTGGCCAACGACAGTGCTACGGACGAGCAGCACATCCGCGACCAGGCCCTGATCAAGAAAGAAGAGTACAAGCTCACCCTCGACGGCCGAACCATCCACTGGGACGGCTACGGCGACCAGGCCCGTGACAAGGTCAACACCAGGTACATCGTTTCCCCTGAGAATCTGGAACGGATGAAATCTCTCAACTCCCTGCCCTACGATGAGGGATACGCCGAAGTGATGGGAATCGCCAAGGGAATCATGAAAGGCAAGGACACCGTTGTGAAGTTCTTCGCCGAAGGCCCCACCGAGAGCCCCTTTACCATTCCCTGTGTCCAGTTTACCGATTCCTGGTATGTATCTCACTCCGAATCCATCCTCTACCGCCCTGCCTACTCCCACTTCCTGAACATGAAAGACGGAGAGAAGGATGATTTTTTCCGCTTTATCCACTCTGCAGGAGAGCAGGATGAACGGGGCTGTACCGTGAACCTGGACAAGCGCCGTATCTATATGGACACCCAGAACAACATCGTTTACTCGATGAACGACCAGTACGCCGGTAATTCGATCGGCCTGAAGAAGCACTCCATGCGTCTGGCTATCAACCAGTCCGGCAAGGAAGGCTGGCTTTGTGAGCACATGTTCGTCATGGCCGTTATTGAGCCCTCCTCCAAGCGTAGAACTTACTTCGCCGGCGCCTATCCCTCCGCCTGCGGCAAGACTTCCACAGCCATGGTTCCCGGTGAGCAGGTTGTCGGTGACGACATCGCCTACTTCCGGAACATCAACGGTGAATTCCGTGCGGTTAACGTGGAGCAGGGAATCTTCGGCATCATCAAGGACGTCAACGCCGAAGACGACCCGGTGATTTTCGAGAACCTCATGAAACCTCAGGAACTCATCTTTTCCAATGTTCTGGAAGGTCCGGACAAGAACCCGTATTGGATCAATATGGGCGAAGATACCCCCGATTCCGGCAGGAACCATCACGGCACTTGGAAAAAGGGCGACAAAGATGCCAAAGGCAAGGAAGTGGGTGTTGCCCATGCCAACAGCCGCTACACCATGCGCCTGGACTACCTGTCCAACTTCGACAAGGCCGGTTTCGAGGCCAAACAAGGTGTCAAGATTGACGGACTGCTCTACGGCGGCCGGGATAGCGATACCTGCGTTCCCGTTGAGGAATCCCCCTCCTACGTCAGCGGTATCCTCCTGAAAGCCGCCACTCTGGAATCCGAAACCACTGCGGCCACTCTGGGTGCCGAGGGCGTCCGGACCGCCAGTCCCATGGCCAACATGGACTTCGTTTCCTATCCCCTGGGTGAATATACCGACAACAACCTGACCTTTGTCGACGGCATGAAGAAAGAGCCCAAGGTGTTCAGCACCAACTACTTCATGCTCAGCCCCGAGGGCAAGTTCATGACCAGCAAACTGGCTAAAAAAGTCTGGCTGCACTGGGCCGATGGCCGGGTTCACGGCGAGTTCGAAGGACTGGCTACCCCTACCGGTACCATTCCCCTCTATGCCGACTTGAAAAAGCTCTTCAAAAAGCTCCTGGACGAGGATTTCTCCGAAGCCGACTATGAATATCTCTTCACCTTCCGCTGCACCAAGTGGGTTGAGAAGCTTGAGCGTACCAAGGCTTTCTATACCAAAATGGATGCCAACGTACCCCGGCACATCTATGATGCCTGGGACAGAGCAGCCGCCGATATTGCCGCCGCCAGGGACAAGTACGGCGACAAGATTAAGCCCGGAACCTTCAAGGGCTAGTTACAATGGACCCGGGATCCCGACTATCATTCTCTGACCCGACAGGGGCCGTTCTATCAAGGGATAGGATGGCCCTTTTTTACGGCGTCCCGGCCGGCAAGTACTGCGCCGGCTGCAATATCCAGGAAAATTAAGAATCCAGTTCGGCACTCATCTCCCAGAACCGCTTGGTGATCCCCTCTCCTTCCGCCCGCCGTAACCGCGTGTCGTCGATCCGTATAGGATGAAAATCGACACCGACGATTCGTCCATCGTATAGACGAAGATCCAGGACACCGGTTTCCTCCCCGGTATACCAACCCGCCATCCCCGGGAATATGAAATTGCCCAGGGAATATGCAATAAGCCCACCGCCGTAGAACTCCATTCCCTGCAGAACATGGGGATGATGGGCCAGCACCAGATCGGCTCCCCAGTCGACGTATCGCCGATACAGGGCCTTCATATCGTCCCGCGGCTCATCTTCCCACTCATAACCACCATGGACGGTAACCACGGTGAACGCATCATCCCGGACCAGGACGGACCGGATAAAATCCTCATTCTCCGGGGAATCCCAGAGAACACCGGGTTTACCCTCCCCTGCAGCAGCGGTTGAAGCTCCGTCAAAACCGTTACGTTCGGTGAAATAGGCCCCCAGAGAGAGAACACGAATCCTCCGGCCGTCGTGCGTTTCCGTCTCCCAGGCGAATCGCGCCCCCTCCAGGTCGAGCCCCGCTCCACTGTAACCGGCGCCGATCCGGTTCACGGCATCCAGGGTATCCCGGAACCCTGCCTCCCCATAGTCCCAGCCGTGATTATTGGCCAGATGGAAGAAATCAAACCCCAGAGCCACCACCGCATCCAGGACATCCTCGGACACCTTGAAGTTATAGGATTTTTTCACTGCCTCTTTCGACTCAGTGACAGCAGTTTCAAGATTGCCGATAAGCAAATCGGGCGTAGAGAGCAGAGCTGCGACATCACCCAAAGCCTTGTCAACACCTTCCGGTACCAACAGCAGTTCACCGAAACCACGGCCGGGCATAATATCTCCCACTGCCGCCATCCGATACATTCGGGGTGATGGATTCTCGATACAGTCCGCTGACAGGACCGCTGCACAATGCTTCCTCAACAGGGCATTCAGGGATTCTTCCCGCCGCCTCGTCCGGGAAGAAGTTTCTTCTATCCTGAGAATCGTCCATCTTATCAGGGGGTAGTCCGGGTCGTCAGGATAGCATCCGTCGAATGCTGCAAGCTTCTCCGGCAGTGCCAAATCATCCAGATCCCGGAATACCGGTCCATCGGTTTCCGCGAAATCTCCCAGGGACACCGAGATACGGGGATCGGTATACCGAAGCACCGGCACAATGAAATCCCGTCTCAGAGCAAACTCAGGTTCTTCGGGAGTCAGGAGGTATCCGAGGGAGACAATACGGTCCGGATTCTCGGTGCCGACGACAAACCGAACGCTCCGGTTCGCAGTTTCCGGTGGCGGCGGAACACCGGGACCGGGATCAGGCCACCGAACGATGAGAGGAGAACAGGACGCCATGAGGAAAAATAACGGGATCAGGACGATTCCGTTCTTGCCATATCGACAAGCTGGAGTCATCGTCGGGCTTTCTTCCCGGACAGATTCCGCCGACTTACGGAACTTCGGTTCCCGCGACCCGGTTGCCCGTCGGGAATCAGCGCCTTCGGTCCGTTCCCGATGAGATCCTGCCGCCCCGCCTTGATAAGTGCCCGGCGCACCAGATCCCGATTTTCAGGCCTGTTGTATTGCAGCAGGGCCCGCTGCATGGTTTTCTCCTCATAATCCGAGGGGATATGAACCTTCTTCCCGGTCATGGGATCGATGCCGGTGTACCACATGGCCGTGGCCAGGGTACCCGGAGTGGGATAGAAATCCTGTACCTGATCCGGAATGAACCGGGTATCCCGCAGGTACTCGGCCATCATCACCGCATCTTTCAGACGGGAGCCGGGATGCCCGGAAATGAAATAGGGAACCAGGTACTGTTTCTTGCCCAATTTCCTGTTGACCTCCGTATACCGGCGGACGAAACGGTCATAAACCTGCCTGGAAGGTTTCCCCATGACTTTGAGTACCTCAGGAGAGACGTGCTCGGGGGCCACTTTCAGCTGCCCGCTGATGTGGTGCTCACAGAGCTCACCCAGGAAATCGTTTTTCGTATCGGCCATCATATAATCGAAGCGGATTCCCGAACGGATGAATACCTTCTTCACACCGTCCAGATACCGCAGTTTACGCAGCAGGGCGATGTAGTCGCTATGATCGGGCCGGAGGGACGGGCAAGGCTCCGGTGTCAGGCAGCGTTTACCGGGGCAGGAGCCCTTGGTGCCCTGTTTGGTGCAGGCCGGCCTCCGAAAGTTGGCCGTCGGGCCGCCCACATCGTGGATGTAACCCTTGAACCCCGAATCCGCAGTGAGAATTTTCGCCTCATCAACCAAGGATTCATGGCTGCGGGAAGCTACGATACGACCCTGGTGGAAGGCCAGGGCACAGAAGGCGCAGGCACCGAAACAACCCCGACTGGACACCAGACTGAACTGCACCTCTTCTATAGCCGGTATCTTTTCCGAGTAGGAAGGGTGCGGCCCCCGGGCGAAAGGCAGGGCATACACCGCATCCATCTCTTCCCGGGAGAGGGGGGGCACCGGCGGATTCTGCACCACCGCCCGAGCGCCGTAGGGTTCGGCCAAAGGGCGACCGGTGAAGGGATCGGCATTCTCATACTGGAGACGGAAACTCTCGGCGAAGGAGGTCCGCTCAGACTTCAGCTTCTCATGATCCGGCAGCACCAGAGCCTCATCGGGAATCTCTGCCGTAGAGCAGGCGTAAACCGTCCCGCGAACATCACGGATTTCACCAACAGCTGTCCCGGCATCCAGTGCGGCGGCGATGCCCTTTATTGCTGCCTCACCCATCCCGTAGACCAGGAGATCGGCTTTGGAATCAAGCAGTACCGAACGGCGAAGGGTATCCTTCCAGTAATCATAATGAGCCATCCGGCGGAGTGAGGCCTCCAGGCCGCCGATGATAACGGGCATCTTCTTGTAGGCTTGACGTACCAGGTTGGCGTAGACCGTCACAGCCCTGTCCGGCCGTTTTCCCGCCGCGCCGCCGGGAGTATAAACGTCTTTTCGCCGTTTCTTCTTCGCGGCGGTGAAGTGATTCACCATGGAATCGAGGTTTCCCGAGGTCACCAGAAACCCCAGACGCGGACGACCCAGCACTTTCAGGCTGTCGGGACTCCTCCAATCGGGCTGGGCGATAACACCAACTCGAAAGCCTTGGTCCTCCA
>JAUVIY010000358.1 GCA_030592625.1 Spirochaeta sp.
TAACGGATAATCTGTGCGACTGTCAGGAACAAAAGGAATCCGGCTATGGGAATCAGGACAACCATGAGAAGGTATCGTCGTTTCATGAATCAATCTTTTCTCAACCCTTGCCGGGGAACCGCTTGTCCCCGTATTCCAGCAGTTCCTGCAGGTTTCGTTTACTTGTGGCTCCTATCTCGATAATAACCGTTCCCTGTTCGCCTTCGATGAATATCACCGGATTTTCAGATTCGAGTATCCGCTCGAACAGGTTCCGGCGTACTTCGATGCTGTCTGTCTCGGTTACTGTACCTTCGCCGTCATCCTCCCGAAGGGGTTCCCGGGAATCTACGGAGTTTATGCAGCAGGAGGTTTCAATTATCAGTCTGTCAATGAGAAGCCACTCGGTATCGGAATAGGTGTAGGAGATGCTGTAATACCCGTTGCCGCTGAGTATAGCATCGACGACGGTGGTTTTCGACTCTCCGATTCGGGCGATGTAGTCCTCGCCCCGGTCGTGGGTTCGAATCTCCAGATTGGTGCCCTCGACGTAACGAGGGGTTTGCTGGAACAGGGTGAGGCATCCGGAAAGTAATGTGACAAGAACGACTGCGGCAATTACCGACTTTTTCATCTTCATCTTAAGGACATCTTAGCGCCGAAAGAGCTTTTTTCACTACAAGCGGCTGAAATCACCGTCCCAGGTGTACATCAGCCCATGATGGTGATCAATAAATCCGGTATATCCCACATCCGGTCTGGATGCATAGTAAAAGGTGACCAGGCCTGTGTCTCCGTCGAGTTCATACCGCCCTTCTTCGGTCAGATTTTCGTCTCCGCCGTAGTACCGTGTCACCTCGGTGAACAACCCGGACTCATCCATCAGGAGGAACACTTCCACGGATTCACCGTCGTATTCATAGAACATCATCCAGGTCCCGGCGATATCGGTGGGTTTGATTTTCCTTGACTGATCCTCGAACCCGGATTGTCTGACGAATCTGATGTCACCGGCGGTGAATTCCGGAGGCCTGCCGCCGACCCGGACCGAGAAGCTTTCGGATGTGGTTTCAGGGGAAAAAATCAAGTCCAGTCGGCCTGATCCAGGAACATATTTATATTCCCCGAGTTCGGAATAACCTCGTCCGTCCTCTTCCCAGAATGTCCGGACATGAGTGATGCCGGAGAGGACGGTGCTCTCGGAAAAAAATCGGATTTCGATGATGACGCCGAAGCCGTCCTTGCCTTCATGTCCGGCGAAGAGTCCGGTGATGCTCTCCGGCGGCTTTATCTCTTCAGGCGGCGGGGTGGCACAGGAGAACAGGACGGTCAGGGTTAAGACGGTCAGGGTTAAGAGCTGAAGAACCGCTGAGCTGATTCTTTCTCTCTCCCTTTTCACCATGACTCCTTGCTTATCGGATTTTCCTATCGGGTTTTCATATCATACCTCATGATGTTCCGGTTGGCGGTGAGTATCGTCAGATTCTCAATCTGAGCCTGGAAGATAAGCTTACCGATGACCTGTTTGATACTGATTTCCTACAGGGTAGCGCTGCAGATATAGCAGAGGTTGTCCGGATTACCGATTAGCTGTACCACCGAACCCGCTGAACACGCCGAAAAGGCACCGCAGGCCGTGACCGCCGACCGGCACTGGCCCTGTTCAGCGGATAATAAATTGATCGGTTTTATCGAGCTTGATCGCAGGTAGGAACTCTCATACAGAGAACACATTCTCCCGGATTATCTTCATCATTTCTGTTGCTGTACTTCATGTCATCAGGGCTCGGACGAAGTCAACAGAACGGCGGATATCGTTTTCGTAATCACTGAGGTCCATCAAATCCCGGAAGAGACTTATAGCGGAGCCGACTTCGCCGCCGGGTCGCACGAAAGGCTCCATGGCGATGGGTCCCTGGTAATCGGCGGCTTTCAGGGCCGCGAAAATTTCCTTCCAGGGCATGTTGCCCAGGCCGGGGAACTTACGGTTGTTCTCGCCGATATGGAAGTGCTTCATGCGCTTGCCGGCAGCCATGATGGCGCCGGTTATGGAATCTTCCTCGATGTTCATGTGGAAGGTGTCCAGGTGGATGCCCAGCTGCGGAGAGTCCACTTCGTCGAGGTATTTCATGGCCTCGGCGCAATCGTTCACCAGAAAGTTCTCGAAACGATTCACCACTTCCACGTTGAAGACGACTCCTTCGTCGGCAAACACCTTGCAGGCTTCCTTCATGGATTTGACGCTATGGTCCCATCGAACGGTTTTCTCTTCGTAGTGGTCGATTTTGCCGTTCCAGGCACCATGGACGATGCCGCTGCACATACCGGCACCGACTTTAGCCATGGCTCGGGCCAGATCGATCAGGAAATCCAGGCCCACCTTCCGTATTGAGGTGTCGGTGGAGCTGATGTCCTGAGCTGTCGAGAGTCCCAGGCTCACGGCCAGTTGCAAACCGTTGTCTTCTGCTTCCTTGCGGAATGCGGCAATACCGTCATCGCTTTGCTCCACCAGCCACGGGGCACCGAACTCGAAAAGATCAAAACCCAGATGCTTCACTTTTACTATGAGGGGGAGTTCATCTTCCCCCCAATCTTTTACGAAGCTGCCGTAATGGATTCCCAAGGGGTTGTTCATATTATTGTCCTCCAGTCGTCCACGGTAAGGTCGGGATTACCGGCACCGAAATGCTTGAGGATCACCAGATCGTCGCATTTCGAATCATTCGTGATGTTCACGCCATCTTTAGCAGCCCGCTCGCCGACGAAGTATTCGTCGTTGGTGAGCTGGCCGTATCGGATAAGAGCCGGGGTTTCCACATCCCATTCCCCGAAACTGCCGTGGCCCTGGATGACGTACATTCCGTAGGCGGCGGCGTCCCTGATGGTGACGGTCCGGCCGGGTTTGACGGTGAATTCCTTGGCGCTGAAGGCTGTTGTTTTGTAACAGACCCAGTTCTCGACATAACCGTCCATTTCTTCCGGTGCTGCAACAGGGCGTGGTGCCATGAAGTTGTGCTCGTAAAACAGCGGATCGATGTTGAGTTCCCAGTCGATGACGTCCACCAGGTAA
>JAUVIY010000293.1 GCA_030592625.1 Spirochaeta sp.
AATATTACCGTCGAGGAATTGCAGATTCTCTATAATCAGGGTTATGCCAATACTGCCAGTCTGGGAAAAACAGGTGTCGAAAAAACTTTCGACAGCATCCTGAGGGGTAACGACGGCCGACTATATCGAACGGTCGACGTCAAAGGTCGTAATCTGGGTGATAGTGATGATGTAGTACCTCCGGAGAACGGCCTTGATATCGTTCTGACCATTGACCGTCATATACAGGAACTGGCGGAAAAGGCTCTCGGACCCAGGAAAGGTTCCATGGTAGTTCTCAAACCGGCCACCGGTGAAATCCTCGCACTTGTTTCCTATCCGTCCTTCGATCCCAACAAATTCTTTGAATCCGGTGCTGTTAATTTCAAGAATCTGAGCCTGAATACCGATTTTCCTTTTCTCAACAGATCCATTCAGTCCGGATATGCTCCAGCTTCGACGTTCAAGCTCGTGATGACCGCCGCCATTCTCGGCGAGAATACAGTTGATCCGGACATGACTGTTGACTGTCACGGTGTGATGACACTGGGTAATCGGAAATTCCTTTGCTGGAAAAAGAGCGGTCATGGGCCTGTGAACCTCAAAGAAGCCCTCGAACAGTCTTGCAACATCTACTTTGGAACTATCGGAGTGGAACATCTCGGTATCGATGTAATCTCAAAATATGCAAGAGCTTTCGGTCTCGGATTGCCGACCGGAATCGAACTTGACGGAGAAGTAGCCGGAAACGTTCCCGGTAAAAGTTGGAAGGAGGAATTCTATAATACTCCCTGGACCGGGGGTGATACCTTGAATGTATCAATCGGCCAGGGTTTTCTTACAGTCACTCCGTTACAGATGGCCAATGTTCTTGCGGCCATCGTGAATGAAGGGGTTATATACCGTCCAAGGCTTCTCAAGGAAGTCAGGAATCCCGGTACCGGTATCGTCATAGAGCACACGGAACCGGAGGTACTTCGAACTGTTGATCTCCTGGAACCCGAGGATTATGACTATCTACAGGCAGCTATGAGGGGTGTCATTACCGAGGGTACGGGCCTATGGGCCATCTATACCGACTCTGTTGATGTCGCCGGAAAAACGGGAACCGGGGAGGTTGGTTTCGATGACAGGTGGCATGATTGGTTCGTGGCATACGGACCGTATGAAACCACGAATCCCGATGAAAGGGTTGTCGTTATCGCGATGGCAGAGGCTTCCGATTCATACGACTGGTGGGCACCAAAGGCCACTGATATCGTTTTCGAGGGAATCTTCGGTCATCGTACATATGAAGAGGTGATTGAAGAATGGCGGAGACGGCGTGTCTGGTGGAGTTGGGATAACGTCGAGCTGCCGCCGCCGGGCATGCCTTATATACCGCCTGAGGTGGAAGAGTGAACCAGGAACAACGCACACTGACTACTTTCCTCAGGCTTGATATTGTACTCATCCTCTGCGTACTGTGTTTGATGGCTCTTGGTATAGCTTTCATTTTTTCCAGCGGTGTTACCTCCAACGGATTCCAGGTCTCTGATGAGTGGACTAAGCAAATTGTATGGTCTGCCGGCGGCCTGGTTCTTTTGACCGTAATTGCACTTGTCGATTACAGACTTTGGAAGCGGTGGGCCATTCCCATTTATCTTGGAACTCTATTGCTCCTCGTACTTGTCATTCTCGTGGGAAACTACGTGAAAGGAGCAAGAGCATGGCTCGGTGTCGGCAGGGTTGGCATTCAACCGTCTGAATTCGGGAAGCTTTCTCTCATCATCATTCTGGCCTGGTGGTTTGATGAGCGGAGCAGGGGGCAGGATGCATTACGGGTATGGATCGGGGGAATCGTATTATCCCTGATTCCCGTATTGTTTATTCTCTTTCAGCCTGACCTCGGTACTGCGATCGTCTACATTCCGATACTCCTGGCTGTTGCATTCAGTGCAGGCGTGAAATTGAAACTGCTCATGTTTCCCATCCTTGTCGGGGTAGTTACCGTTGTCGGGGTGCTGGGTTTCGCCTGGAGTGAATATATATCCAACACGCCTTCAGGTTTTTACAATCTATTCATCGATATGAAGCTGCTCCGTATCGTACTACCGTCGCTTCTGGGACTCACAGCTCTGATATTTCTTGGATGGATTTTTTTAAGACGTAAATTCTACCTGAACCTTCTCTACGGTTTCGGTATCTTCTCCGCTTCATACCTGGGTATCGTCGGGGCGTCCAGGGCGTTACGGGGATATCAGATGATGCGGCTCGTCGTCTTTCTCGATCCGCAGATCGATCCCAGGGGAGCGGGCTGGCATATTATTCAGTCGATAACCGCAATCGGATCCGGAGGTGCACTCGGCAAGGGATTCCTGCAGGGAACCCAATCCCATTACAGATACCTCCCCGAACAAAGCACGGATTTTATTTTTTCAATTCTCGCCGAGGAAACAGGATTTCTCGGCAGTCTTCTGGTTTTCGCATTGTTTTCAATCATTATCATTCGAACTTTATATATTGCTTATACTTCCCAGGACCGGTTCGGGACTTATTTATCCGTCGGTATCGCAGCTATGATCAGTTATCATGTCATTCAGAATATCGGAATGGCCATCGGTGTCATGCCAATTACCGGAATCCCATTATTTTTTCTGTCATACGGTGGATCTTCTCTCTGGACGGCATTGATGTCCATGGGGTTGCTGCTTTCGATACATAACCGCCGTTACAGGAATTAACGGGAAATGACTACCATAAATAACAAACGCTGCATCTCTTTCAGGGATTTGAGAGATCTTCTGAATTCCGTAGAGAAACCCGGGCGTTATGTGGGCGGGGAATATGGGTCAATTACGCATACTCCGGCAGCAAATGATTTCACTATCTGTATAGTTTTTCCTGACTTATACGAAATTGGAATGTCCAATCAGGCCGTTCGTATTTTGTACAAACTTTTCAATGACCGAAATGGGATTCATGCCGAAAGGGCGTTCTCTCCGGCCCCAGATTTCGAGAAAGGACTGAAGGACAGGGGTTTATCTCTGTACTCACTAGAGAGCGGAATCCCGATATCGGAATTCGACCTTCTTGCCGTTACAATCGGATACGAACTTTCATTTACGAATTTTCTGTCTTTTCTTGATGCCGGTAAGGTTCCCCTGAGACGAGTTGAACGTAAAGAAGAACATCCCCTCGTTATCGCCGGAGGACCCGCCATAACCAATCCGGCACCCTGGGCAGATTTTATTGACGCAGTTTTTATCGGAGAAGCGGAAGGGCAGATCGCTGAAGATATGCTCATTTTGAAATCTCTCAAGGACTCCGGAGCGGGTAGGGGAGTTTTACTGAGCAGAATTTCAGATATGGATGGTTTCTGGATGCCGGAAAATCCCCGGGTCGACAGAATTCCCTGGAATGGCTTCGGAATGGAGTCAGGTCCTCCTGCAGCTCTCCCGATACCTTCCATGATTCCCGTACAAGACCACGGTGTCATAGAAATCATGCGCGGTTGTCCAAACAAATGCCGTTTCTGCCATGCAGGTGTTTTTTACAGACCGTTCCGCCAAAAAAGTATAGGCAGGATTCTTGAGGAAGCGGAATACCTGGTGAATGAATGCGGTTATAGAGATATCACACTTTCCAGCTTATCGACGGGTGATTATGCCGGACTGGAGCCCCTGGTTAATAAACTGAATCGGATTTATGCCGTTAGACGCGTCTCGTTCAGCCTTCCTTCACTGCGGGTGAATTCGGTAACCCTTACACTGATAGGTCAATTGGGAGCGGTCAGGAAGAGCGGCCTTACATTTGCAGTGGAAACACCAAGCACTGAAGGGCAGAGGGGTATAAACAAGGAAGTTCCGGCAGACC